>JAGCSL010000088.1 GCA_017964115.1 Candidatus Saccharimonadota bacterium | reverse complement strand
TCGTTCTTAGAATTGGCAACCTATTGGGTAGTAGCATGCTCGCTCGGCCATCCAGAGATTTTGCCACAAATTATGATCGCTGAAGGTGTAGGTAGCGTGGTTGGCACAGTAATGGTAACGCCTGGCGGCATGGGCGGCTATGAGGGTGCTTTTGTGGCAGTCTTAGTGGCGACTGGCGTAGATTTGCAGATTGCGACGATTACAGTGATTGTGACGCGCGTATTCGTGCTTGTAGGTACAATTGTGAGTGGCTATGGCTTCTACCAACACGCATTAATGCAACGTCCAGACAAGTTTAAAGCACCTCAGGAGTAGTTAGACATGGAGCCGACGCAAGTTTATAGCGTATCGGATTTTCAGGCGGTCTGTAACCAGATAATGGAGACCGCTTTTTCTGGCGTAGTCGTAGAAGGCGAAGTGGCAAGTTTTAAGATCAACCAGGGTAAATTTGTTTTCTTTGATTTGAAGGACGATCAGTCAAGCGTGGGTTGTTTTATGATGAAATTCGCGCTACGTTTTCCGCTTGAAGACGGTATGAAAGTGCGCGTACGAGCGGTGCCGAAGTTGACGAACTGGGGAAAGTTTTCTTTAACCGTGCAAGCAGTGATGCCGGTTGGCGAAGGGGATTTAAAGAAGAGTTTTGAGCTACTGAAGAAAAAACTAAGTGCTGAAGGCTTATTTGCGCCAGAGAAAAAACGTCCATTGCCGGAAAATATTGTAAAGATTGGCGTGATTTCGAGTACGCAAGCGGCGGGGTATGCGGATTTCTGTAAGATCTTGAATGAAAGATGGGGCGGCCTTGAGATACAAGTGGCCCATACGCAGGTGCAGGGCATGGTGGCGGCTGATCAGATTATCAAAGCTCTAAATTACTTTAATGAGCGGTCGGAAGTTCAGGTGATTGCGGTGATTCGTGGGGGCGGTTCAGCTGATGATCTGGCGGTTTTTAATGATGAAGCCTTAGTGAGGGCGGTTGCGGCCTCGAAAATACCAGTTATCACGGGAATTGGCCATGAAGTTGATGAGAGCCTATGCGATTTAGCTGCGGACGTAGTGGCTTCGACGCCATCGAACGCAGCGCAGATGCTTTCGCGTGATCGAAAAGAGGTAATTGCGGCAATTCGAGGCGATATAAATCGAATAAATAATTTGTTCAATACAGAGGTAGACAAGCTTAGTTTGGACGTGAGGGATAGTATGGCGCGAGTGGGGCAGGATATTGTTGTAAAAATTACTACAATAGAGAACGATATCTTGGCGCAAAGGCGTATTTTGGAGCAATTAAATCCTGATAATGTACTAAAACGTGGCTACGCATTGCTAAAGGGTGATATCCAGATTGATAATGTTGTGGAAATTACAACAATTAAACAGGATATTAAAGCAAAAATAACAGAGATAAAGGAGCGTAAATGACCGAAAAGAAGAATATTAGTGATAAAATCGCCGATTTAAAGGAAGGTGTCGATTGGTTCTATTCGGAGGACTTCAAAATTGACGATGCGAGTAAAAAATATCGCGATTTAACTAAGTTAGCTAAAGAAATCGAAGAAGATTTAGCGAAAATGAAGAACGAAATCAAAGTAATAGAGGAGGATTTTAGCAAATAGCGTTATGCAAAAATACTTGCGAAAACGCTTGCGCTAAAATATAATCGTATTATGGACCAAAACTGGAATAATGGTGCTAACGGTAATTCCATGCCGGCGCCGAATATGGGCATGGACCCGAATGCCGTGCCGAATAATGGAATGAATACGAATCAACAACCGATGGATAATCCGTCAATGCAGCAAATGCCGCAACAGAATCCGGGACCACAGGGACCTCAAATGGGTCCGCCGACGGCTCCGAACATGAATATGGGCGGGAGTGCGCCGATTGTGAATCAGCCAGGTGTTGCAGCAGCACCAGTGCCAATGCAGCAACGTGGTTCAAAAGGAACGTTAGTTGAAACGATTATTCTAGTTATTGTGTGTCTTGTTGCCGCTGGGGCAATCATTGTAGCGGTAATTTTCTTCATGAAGTACCAGGAAGCTGATACTGATCAGCAGTCCAAGATCGATGCAGCAGTTGCGGAGGCGGTTGCGAATGAACAGGCGCTTGCAGCGAAGAATTTGGAAGAGAAACTTAAAGAGCCAAACCTTGAATTTCGTGGTCCAGACGATTATGGCTCAGTTAGCTTCCAGTATCCAAAGACTTGGAGCGTGTACGTAGAAAAGGATGCCTCAGATAATAGTGATTATGTTGCTTATTTCCAGCCAAAGAAGGTGCCACCGATTAGTGGTAAGAACTCGCGCTTTGCTTTGCGCTTTGCGATATATAACCGTCAATATGATGATGTAGCGAAACCTTACATTGCGAAGGTGAAGAATGGCAAGATGAAATCTTCGAACTTTACGGCGGATAGCGGCAATATTACCGGTATGCGTTACGAAGGCGAGATTAGTAGCAAGATTAACGGTACTTTCGTTATCTTTAAGGTGAACGATAAAACGGCCATTCTACAGACTGATTCGGACGTGCTTTTGGATGATTACGAGAGCATTCTGAAGACTTTGCGACGCGGTTAGGAATAGTGTAGAATAGGGGGCATGGAGAGTGAGGTTTTTGGCGCGAATTCAAGCGCAATAATAGTTGCGCATGAGTTAAAAGGCCCGTTGAGCCTGTCGCGTCAGCTCGCTCTTTCTTTGGATTTCGAGGATTCTATTGATGGTGCGCGTGAAATTGGGCATCAGATTGCCGCGACTTCTGAACGAGCTTTGCGCCAGGTGGAAGATTTGACGCGAATTGCGAGGCTTGAGGACGCGATGTTTGAGATGGAGCCAGTCAATCCGCGCATTGTTTGCGATGAAGTGGTTTCAGAGCTATGGCGATTATTCAGATTTAACCGACGCGAACTGATGATTGATTACCGCAACAAGCGTCGGCTAGTAGTGGCGAATCGACAGCTGTTACACTCGGTGGTCTATAATTTTTGTTTAAATGCGATGAATTACGGAGGGGAGGAGCTGCCGAGCTTGATCTCAATTTATGAGAAGTATGACAAGATTCGGATTGATGTACGAGATTATGGCCCGACGGTGCCGACGAAGATTTGGCGCGAGATTAAGAATGGCTTTGTGAAGAAGCCGGTAGATATTGCAATGCGACCAGGGTCGTCGGGGCTTGGCTTATATATCGCGGCGAAATTTGCGAACTATATGAATGGGGATTTCGGTTTAGTACGCCACCGCGATGGGACGAGTTTTTATATAGATTTGCCAGTGAGCGGACAGTTGAGCCTAGTATGATATTCGTAATTGAGGATGACCGCGGGTGGGAGAAATACTACCGCCGGATTTTGAAGGATTACAAAATGGAGTTTTTCCATGATGGCGTAGAAGCAATAGCGGCGATGGACGAGGAAGTACCAGAATTAGTGATTTTGGACATACTATTAACTGGTCCGACTGGTTTTGCTGTGTTAAACGAGATGCGCAGTTATCCGGAATTGGCGGAGGTGCCAGTGATAATCGTGACGAGCGTAAGTATAAAAGATGCTCCGTCGGAACAGTATGGCGTGACGGAAGTACTAGATAAGGGCAAAATGACGCCGCAGGAGCTCATAGGAGCCGTTCAGGGGGCTTTGAAATGAATTCTGGGAAAAGTACCAGGCGACAACGCGATTTGCGCACAGAAGCGATTGTATTGCGTCGGACGGACTACGGCGAAGCCGACCGAATTCTGCAATTATTGACGCCGGAAGGAAAACGGAGCGTGATCGCAAAAGGTGTGCGTAAGGAGAAATCAAAGCTAGCGGGCGGCATTGAGCTGTTTAGTGTGTCAGAAGTGGTGATTCACGAAGGAAAAACCGAGTTGGGTATTTTAACGAGCGCAAAACTGCTGGAGTATTACGATGCGTTCGTGAAGGATATTGAATTAATTGAAATGGGTGGGGCGATGATGCGAAGCGTAAATGCGCGCGCGGAACAGGTTGAATCGCCGGAGTTCTACAAGATTTTGAAGCAATCGTTGCAGGCTATGCAGAAACATGCTGGAGAAGAGTCGCGCTGGAAGGACGTGTTGCGAGCATGGTGGGGAATTAATCTAACGCGTGTATCGGGCGAGGACGTTAATTTGCATTTCGATACGGACGGAGAGAAATTATTAGCCGAAGGCCGGTATTATTGGGATGAAGAGCAGGCGGCGTTAGCTAAGGCCGGAGCGGGGCGAATTGGCGCGGATCACATCAAGATGATGCGATTAATGGCCTCTGGGCCGGCTGAATTGGCGATGAAGGTGCAGGGTGCGGATGCTCTGATTGACGAAGTTCTATATGTGGCGCGCTGTATGGAAAAAGCGACCAGTATTTAATCTGTAGGCGTTTGCGTTTTGGGGTGGAGTTTGGTATTTTCGTCCATAATTGCCTGGTCGAAGCCGTACGATTCGAGTTCTTCCGAGAGGTCGCAACCGGTCAGGTCGCAGCCTTCAAAATTACCGAATGTAGTTGCGCCATCATTGAATCTGGCGCCGCTTAAGTTTTTGCCGAAAACGGTTTGGGGATCGATG
>JAGCSL010000087.1 GCA_017964115.1 Candidatus Saccharimonadota bacterium | reverse complement strand
CTATTATACCGCAAGAAAAATGGCCAGAACCTTACGGCCCTGGCCTGAGCATTACGAATCCTTTAGTAGCCTTATCGCCGCCATCTCGCCATCGCAACCAATCAGTACTCTGTTATAGTCCTTTCTTAACCACTTCGGCAAGATTACTCGCCCTTTATTGTCAATCGAGCGTATGGCGCTCCTGGGAATCGGCTTACTGCTATTATAAGCTTCGATGTAAACCACATCGTCACAATTATCAACGATATAGAACGCAATCTTTCGTTCCTTTATAATTCCGCCGATATTTATGCGACCCTGTGCATCGATCTTTCCACCATCGTAATACTTCAAAAGAACCACCTCCTTTCTGAAGGCAATAACGTATTGTCAATATTATACAATAATTACGACATAAAATCAATATTAACCATATGCTAAACTATCACTATGAAGACACTCGTTCTCGCCGACCGCCGTCCCCAAATCGACATCCGCCAAACTATCATCGACGAAAACATTGAGCTCGTTATTAGTCTTGGTGACTTCGCCAGGGAAGATCTTCTACCACTCGCCGATATTACACATATCCCCAAGATAGGAGTATATGGCAATCACGACAGCGGTAACTACATGGAAGAACTTGGCATCATGAATCTTCATCAAATGATCTGGCATTATCAAGGTAAAAGCTTTGCTGGTCTCCAAGGTTGCGTCCGCTACAAGTCTAACCCCTACGCCATCATGTACACACAGGACGAAGTTTATGACATCCTCGACAATTATCCTCAAGTTGATATTTTTCTTACACATTGTCCACCTCGTGGCATCAATGACGAAGACGAGATCGCACATCAAGGTTTTGATGCGCTCCTAAAATACATCGACGAGAAACCGCCAAAAGTATTACTGCACGGCCACACCTATCCAGACGAACAAAACCTCGTCAAACAACACGGCCCCACACGCATCGAATACACCTACGGTTATCGAATCATCGAACTTTAAACCTTTTATGCTAAAATTAAACTAAATATATTTATTATCATAAGGAGCATTACACATAATGGATAACGACACTTTCGGAGCACCAGTTCCTGGAACCACTCCACAACCAACACCAAACCCAGTACCAACCCCACAACAGGAACCAATCGCCCCAGCTGAACCAAGCGCAGTTCCAGTTACCGAATCAGCTGCTCCAGTCGCGACTCCGGCTGATCCAGGAGCTCCAGTCATTGCCGCTACACCGGAACCTAGTGATAATCCATTTGAAAAACCAGCTAATGCTCCATTCGAACAGCCAACGGCTGCCGTTCCGGCCGATCTTGCCGCCGCCACTCCAGCTCCAGAACCAGCTCCAGCTCAGGAGCCTGCTTCTGCTCCAGAATCAGCTACAACTCCAGTTGCTGAAGCTACCCCCGCCGCATCGCCAGTGACGGCTTCTGCCGCCCCAGTTGCATCTCCAGCCGATCCAGGCGCCCCAACCGCCGTTCCGACCACTATTGGCGACGATCACGTCCCAGCATCCGACAAAAAGAAAACCACTATGATTATCGGCATCATCGCTGGCGTAGTTGTCCTTGTCGCGGTCGCCCTCATCTTGACCTTCTTCGTATTCGGCCGTAAAACGCTCAGCTGTACGCAGGAAGATTCCTTAACTGGCGCTAAATATAACGAAACTATCGAGGCTTCCTTCCTCTTCGACGAGATTACTGACGCCAAGTCACATGGATCCATCACCGCTGACAACGAAATTACAGATGATCAAATTGAGATCCTCCGCGATAGCCTCAATAAACAAGACGATTATACTAATACTAAGCTCGAACGTTCTGGTAGCAACAGTGTAACCTTCTCGGCCGAAGTTAAAAAATCAGTCTTTAAAGGCGACAAAACAACCTACGATGAAGCTAAGAAAACACTCGAAAGTCGCGGCTTCGTCTGTAAATAAGAGTTAACTTAAAACTCCCCCGAAAGGGGAGTTTTTTGATTCTTGCGCCAGCAAAAAAGGGATCCGCTAGGAGCCCTTACATTTCATAGAAATGGCGGAAGCGATAGGATTCGAACCTACGAGACATTGCTGCCCACACGATTTCGAGTCGTGCGCCTTCAACCACTCGGCCACGCTTCCACTTCTTATTTTACCATATTTTCTGAGGCCGCCACAGCCCCTCTGACGCATTTTTCAAACAAAACGTAACCGTAATCATGTTTCACGTAAAAAGCGATTCTGGGGCCTCTCATGCCCCAAAAACGGCATTATTTTGCCAGCTCGGCCTCCAGTTTTTCCAAATCATCCACCACGCTAAAATACAACATGTGCTTTTCAGAGATAAAACCTTCCTTCATCAACCTGTCCAAATACTTCAATATATCATCAAAGAAGCCACATGAATTATAAATCACGACCTTCTTTTTAAATTCGCCACAAATTGCTTTTTGTATTACTAAGAAGAACTCATAAAGTGTTCCAAATCCACCCGGCATTACGACTATCGCATCGCACCTATCAATCATCACCTCCGTGCTCTCTAAAATACCTTCGGTTGTTATCTCTTCGCTACACTCAAGCTCCCGGAAATCATCTTCATATACCTTTGGACTCGAACCGATAATTTTTCTCCCATTTTTCAACGCGCTCCGATAAGAATAGCCCATTATCCCATGATTAACCGCCCCAAATATTAGATCATTATCTCTCATTAATTCATCTAAAATCTTTTGACAATCGTCGACATACTTTTCAGGAATGCCATCATTTGCGCCGCATTGAACCCAAAGCAACATTAAAACCTCCTATTTTCCCTATATTATGCCACAGAAAAAATCTGCATAGAAACCATAAGCAATTGACAAAACCAATCATACATCCAAGTATATTGCGTCCGTACGGCGCGCGTTCTCCTCTGCAGAATGAGCCTTTCACCCCGGCCCCTAAAAAGGTCGGGGGTTTTCCTTTCTCTTAAGCCACTTGACTTTTTAATACGTTTATGCTAAAATACTATTATGGCTTTTATCTTTAAGAGCCACGCACATTTAGATGACCGATTAATCAAATTTTCTTTAGCCACCTCGAGTCAGCATTTATTTGCCAAATCTAATTTGACGATTAAATGCTGACCCGAGTAGACCATTACTCGTCACGCAAGCAACATCAGCGCGACACTGAGTCGTAGTCTCACCCTCAAAGGGGAGAAGGGCAAAGAAAATGATCGATAGAGAAAAACCCAGAAAAAACAAGAAAACTGGAAGCATGAAGCCACTCAGAGTAATAAACGCT
The DNA here is from genome assembly GCA_017964115.1 of Candidatus Saccharimonadota bacterium. Taxonomy (GTDB): domain Bacteria; phylum Patescibacteriota; class Saccharimonadia; order Saccharimonadales; family Saccharimonadaceae; genus UBA2834. Next base: position 13,147 of record JAGCSL010000087.1, on the reverse strand, counting down.
CTGTTCGGATGGTTCATCATGCTGTCCGTCGCAATTATCGGATTTGTAAATAACGTCTGGTGGCCGCCATTTGAAATCCGCATGGCTCTCTTCGTAGGAGCACTTGTCATCGTAGTAGTTCGCAGCATCTATGTTGCAATCACTACGTCAAAGGATTGGCAGCCAACTATAAAATGGTACATTGCCGCAGCAATCCCGTGGGGTATCATGGCTTTTCTGCATGCACGGGTTCTATGCTCAGGAGACATTCGTCTATTTAATTGGGTGGCGTTTACAATCTATACAGCTAACTCAGAGTGCTATCTCTTCGAAGCGTATCGCTACTACAAACGTAGCAAAAAAACCGCATCCTAATCGGCACATCAAAAATCCCCGAAGACTAGAGCTTCATCGCTCGAACCCTTCGGGGTTTTTCATTTTCATACAAAAACCGCAGGTTGGTAATTTCTCCGAGCGAAGCGCGCCTCATAAATAGAAATATTTGCTAGAAAAAATCGCCTAGGTTGGTATTTTCTCTCTTTGAAGCGCGACTTTTGGTCGAGCAAGAAGAGAAAAATGCCAAGATAGACGATTTCTTCAGCAAATATGGTATGCCCGATACGATTCGAACGTACGACCTTCAGCTCCGCAAGCTGACGCTCTATCCAACTGAGCTACGGGCACATATGTGGATAGTACCCACTAGTTGTAAGTACTTGTCCACCGTTCAAAGATTAAAAGATCATCGCACTAGCCGAGAGGCAAAGCGTGATGGACCATATTATAGCACATTTTTTCAAGAGATGATATACTATTTTTATGGCAGAGCAAAAGAAGACATCCGGACTTAAACCAAAACTTCAAAAAGCCAAGGCAAAATTCCTTGCCACTTATTATAGTAATCCCGGTAAAGACCTCAAAATCATTGCCGTTACTGGCGTAAATGGTCGCGATACAACCGCCCACTTTATTCAAGAAATTATCAAATCACGCGATACCAAAACCGGTCTTATTGTTGACCCAAAAACTACTTCCGAGTTGTATAAGCAAATCTACAAAATTTGGAAGACTGGCGCCGACCACGTTGTTATATCTGTTGATAGCGTCGCATTAGCTAATCATATTTTCTACGGCCTACCAATTTACGCTGCCGTTCTTACTGAAGATGGCACTGGCGCCCCAGACGTCAGCGATCACGATGCACAATCCATTCTATTTAATACCGAACCGTATTTCAGTATCATCTGCCGCGACGACAACATTAAATACGAAATCTACTCTAAATACCCGACCAAAACCGCAACTTTCACTTACGGCCACGATCATGATTGCGATCTCCGCATTAATCGCCAAAAACTCTACAAGATGGGCACCGAAGCTAATGTCACCTATAGTGGCCGTAGCTTCGATGTAGCTACTTACGTTGCTAGCGAATCCGCCGTCAATTATATGGCTGCCGCTGCGCTGACTGGCTTCGCCCTTGGTGCAGACATCGATAATATCGTCGACGGCATTGCCGATTACGAACCTAAAATTAGTTAAAGGAATTCATGATTAATCAAAAACTTCTAGTTTCTGGTGCCGACTATTTTGCAGACACCTACGAAATCAACCCTTACTACACCAGCAAGGGTATCGACGTCGAAAAAGCCAAAGCCGAGCATGCCGAAATACTCAAGTGTTTCGAACAAGCCGGCATTGAACTAGTCAAAGTAGACCCACCTAAGGATTGCCAAGATGGCGTCTATACTGCCAACTGGGCCCTCATTAAAGACGGTGTTGCCGTGATGGCACGTCTCCCCGAAGCCCGCAAAGCTGAAGAAACCTACGCCAAAAAATGCCTCGAAGAGCAGGGTATTAAATGTATTCAAGTACCAGGTAATTATCTCTATTCCGGCCAAGGCGATTCGCTTCGTTGCGGCAAGTATCTATTTGGTGGTCGCGGCTATCGTTCTGATCCCGAAGCGCAACAATTTGCAGCTCAGACTCTTGGCCTAGAGCTCATTCAGGTTCATGCCAAACCGCAGCTTAATGAAGATGGTACTGAGCATATCAACCCCTTTACTAATCATGCCGACAGCTTCTGGTACGATCTTGACCTTGCTATCTCTGTTATCGATGAACATACTATCGCGTATTGCCCAGACGCTCTCGATGAAGAATCAAATCAAAAAATCGAGGCTCTTACTGATCTCGACAAAATCAAAGTCGACTTTGAAGAGTGCACTAAAGGCTTTGCTAATAACCTCGTTAGCACCGGCAAACATGTCATTATGTCCAATAAAGCGCCAAAGCTCCAGGCTGAGCTAGAAAAACGTGGTCTCATTTGCCTCACGCCAGATGTGACCGAGCTCAAAGAGGGCGGAGGATATATTCGCTGCGTCAGTCTCTGGCTTAGCTAGGCTTTTCCATAAGCTTTATAAAACATGTCGTATAAGATATAATTTTCATAGTTATGAAAACCGTCGGCATCATCGGTAGGGCATATCGCAACTACACTAAACAAGAAATCTTTCAAGTTAACGATTTTGTCCGCCGCGCTCTTGCACCATACAAGAATGTCGTGCCTATTCTCATTCTTCCTACAGGAGACGAAATCTATTGCGATCTTAAAAAGAACGGCGACATTTTCACTCAATCTGACAAAGTCCGCCTCAATCACATTCTGAATCAATGCGATGGCTTTATCGCTCCGGGCGGTTCCAGTTGGTTCAATTCCGACGCATATATCATTCAGCACGCCGTCAAAGAAGACAAGCCACTACTCGCTATCTGCGCCGGCTTCCAATGTCTCTGCAGTCTCTACGCTGAAAAATCTAAACCGAAGCTCACCTTTGTCTCAGGAGATGCCCATCATTGCGGAGCACGCGAATATGCCCATACAAACTACATCACCCCCGGAACAAAACTGCATCAGATCATCAAACAGGACGAAATATTAGTCAACAGCGTTCATCACTATTGCGTAAAATTCAATTTCAATAATCTTATCATTAACGCCAGCTCCATCGACGGTCTCATTGAAGGCGTCGAAATGCCAGGGAAGAAGTTCATTATCGGCGTCCAGTGGCACCCTGAATATTTCACCGACGAGCCATCTACTCGCCTCTTCAATGAATTCGTCAAGAATCTCTAGTTTTCGTCGTAATATTCTGGCTCTTCAACGACAATTTCTTCAAAGTGTCTCAAATCTTCCGCCTGCGAAATTGATATCCGAATTACTTCACCCGATTCACTATAATAATCATTTGATTTGGTCGTACAACTGTATTTACTACACTTCAATTCGAGATAACGTTTTTCGCCTGGATAGTTACTATCATATACGCCAATATAGTAGTGGTTTGAATCTTTTGCATCTTGAATCAAGTTGATTGCGTTCATCGCATGCAAGCCACCAGAGAAGTAAGCCAAAATAACCGGCGCTTCATGCTTGCGCATTCTCGATGCTAACAAATCCATAAAGTCATTCGAATTAGTCATCTGTTTCGACGCTGTCCGTGAAATTGCACCATCTATGCCAATCGCACTACCAGAACTGTACATTTTTACGGATGCCTGACGAATTTGGCTTGCAAAAATTGCATTCATCAAGCTTCGATCGATATCATTCATCGTAGCGCTACTTTGCATCTTAGTTTCGTTTAAGCGTGCTTTCTCTATAGAATTATATGAAAAGCCATATTTCTGCATCTGTACATCAGATTTTTCTTTCGTATTACTCTTGTAATAACCAAAAATCCCCGTCTTATCAATCTCGGCTCTAATCTTATCGCTATAAGTAATTGCACCATCTTTTACAGAGTATTTATTAACTGCTTCTTGCTCGCCAAAATATTCCGCACCAAACTGTGGCACGTATTTCAACGCATTCGTCTGCAATTTATAGTCATATAAGTTCTGATAATCTTTAAAGTAAGACCAATTCAGATTGTAACTATACGAAGTTAAACCAGCCGCCGTAATCGGGTTATGCCGCAACGGCATCTTCTTCGAATAGTATAATTGCGCAAACGTGGCCATGCCGTAGCAGTGCCCATTCGTCATTAAGTCGGAGCTATAATTCCTAAAGGAAAAGCCGTCACGTGTCACCATAAAGCCGCTGTCGGCCATCACATATCCGTCCATCTTTCCGTCACCATCCACATCGGCTAACTCATCATTCAGTAATACTTCCAAATTATTAAACACCTCATCCAAACCAGTCACGTCCGAGCTAGAGAAGTATTTACAGCCAGTTCTATCGGTAATAATCGATACTTCGTCACTATATGCGCCTTCGCCAAAGCCTAATACGCAAACGCGGATATTTTTATTCGCCATCTCTGATGCTAGGCTATAAGCTACTGACGCGAGCCCTTTATTGTCTTTTCCGTCCGTCAATACAATCAGAGTTTTTAAATTAGCGCTTGAAGACAACTCTTTCGCACCACCTCTAATGGCGTCGGTAATATTTGTACCTGATTGCTTAATATGGAAATGCTCGTTCATACCGTCAAGTGTAGTTTTTAGGTCTTCTATACTCGTTCCGACTTTCTTTACGGTCGCATAATCGCCGCTAAACTCGCCAACACCAATTTTTACGCCTTTTTTATCAAGCTTTTCCGCTAGTTCCTTCGTCAGCTTAAAACGTCGTCCATCTGGATCGCTCGCTTCCAGTTTATTCTTATGGTCTTGGCCATTATTCAGTTTCTTATACTGTTCGTTTGTGTACATGCTCCAAGAATTATCGAGCACAAACATAATTTCTGAACCTTTACTATCAAGCTTAGCGCCACTCTTTGAACCAACCACATAATAAGAACTTAAATCGGTCAGGGTAGCGCTTACGGTCTTATTATTAGAATCTATCTTCGTATCAACTTTCTCATATTTTGCATCACTTAAATCATAACGATATATCGTTAAATCTTTTTCTTTAATCTTCGCGCTAGATAACTGTTCATCTGTATAAGAAATTATGACCTTTATCTCATCCGTTTTTCCTGCCGTATAAAAACTATAGAGTCTCGGTATTAATCCAGTCTTCTTGCTTAGGGCTGCACCTTTTGTTATATCAATCGTCGTATTAGCTATGTCGCCTTTACCACTTAGCTTCAAGGTTGCGCTATCACTCTTATAGGTATAGCTTAGTTTTCTTTCTCCATCCTTTACGCCATCGCCCTTTGAATCGGCCTTCGTCGGATTGTAGCCTAGCTTCACCTCGCTACCATCATTCAAACCATCACCATCCGAATCAGACTTCAGTGGATCCGTTTTTAGAGTATTCACCTCATAACCGTCCGCTAGTCCATCACCATCCGAATCCGTCAAATCAATTTTAGTGTTGATGGTTTTCTCGCGTTTATTTGTTAGGCCGTCGCCGTCATCGTCGGCGTCTTGGCTTATCTTAGTACGATAAATGTCCTCCAAGCCTAAAGACTCACGTTCAATATTCCTAGATACAACTGTGAAAGTTTTTTCTATTGTCCTCAACTGATATCTTGCCCTCAAAGTACACTTACCAACACCTTCAGACAAGTCCCACTTTACGTCATTGCCGTCGCGTTCTGGCTTTTTAATCTTTTCGTTTCTATCACAACTCCCATCGTAACTAATTCCGTCCAAAACGCCACTGTCTGCTTCGACGCCCAACTTTACCGTTGATTGCGCAATATACTCCAAGTCAATATCACCATAACCAGTTTTCCACTCAATTCCACCACCTTTCAGAAGAATCGAGAGTACTATAATTGCTATTATAGCTACTACGCCTACGATGGCCAAAATTACAATCGTCTTAGATTTATGGTTATCCTCTGGTTCTATCTCATTGCTATTGTTTACTTGCGGTAAAACCTCATCCGGCATCGGAGCGGGAGCAGGGCGGGTGTCTTTAGTTCTTTTCAACCTAATTTTCGGATGCTTCATGCGAGATGGAATCGTGCCTGCCATAGCTGGCGCTACGCCATCCATCGCCGCTCTAGCTGGGTCTACAACTGGCTCAGCGGGGCGCTGATATTGTGGCGCTCCTGCTTGCGGATTTCTCGTTACATCCATTGCAAAAGTACCACCCGACTGCGTCGGCTGGCCACTATTCATATTTCCAGATAAATTCTCGCTATTTTTTTGGTCCACACTATTAGGGTTCATATCCTAACCTTCTATAAATATTATAGCAAAAATAAGCATAAAAAATATCCCCCATATAGGGGATATTTTATTATTTCTTCAAAGTTTTTAGCGCCTTTTTTATTTCGTCTAGTTCGTAGTAATCGTGCGGGCCATCTGCTCGCTCAATCGTTTTTTCGTTTCCTTTACCTAAGAAAAGTACCGTATCACCTTTCTTCGCCATCTTACATGCCTCTAGAATTGCTGTTGGGCGGTCTAGAATCTTAAATAGATTCTTATCATCTTTCTTACCTTTTTCGCGCGCACCTTCTGCAATCTGTTCTAAAATTTTTTCTCCTGGCGTATCACGATCATCTTCTTCCGTCAAAACAACAATATCAGCATATTTACCCGCAATTTCACCCATTGGCTTACGCTTCGATGGGTCACGCCGTCCGCCCGCTGAACCGAACATTACAATCAAACGCCCCTCTGTCGCTTTCTTCATATCTGGCAGCAGTTTTTCGAACGAATCTGGTGTATGCGCATAATCCATTATTGCCGTAAAGTCCTGACCTTCATCAATGGTCACCATTCGCCCCTCGACTTCTTTCAATGCAAAAATACCGTCTTTTATTTCTTCTTCCGTCAAGCCTAAACGCTTTCCGACCGCCACGCAGGCCAGGGAATTATAAACATTAAAGTTACCCGCAATCTGCGTTCTAATCTTCATATTCTTTTCGCGCGGAATCACATACTCCACACCATCTGGCATTAGCTTAATTTTAGCGGCTTTCAACTCTCCATTTTCGATGCCATAGCTCATAAACTCTTTCACGTCAGTTTCGAAATATGCCGCGCTCGGGTCGTCCGCATTCACGACACCGAATTTTGCCTGCTTGAATAACCTACGTTTCGCATCGCGATACTTTTCAAATGTCTTATGGTAATCTAGATGCTCGTGTGTCACATTCGTCATCACGGCCACATCAATCGGAATTCCTAAGCTACGGTGTTGGGCCATTGCATGACTAGTTAACTCAAGTACGAGATATTCCGCCCCCGCATCCGCAATCGCTTTTATGCGCTTATTCAAAACCCCAGAGTCGACCGTAGTCATATGTTCCATCTGTTCATGAATTTCATCGACACCCCAACCTACAGTAGTCATTACGCCCGCCTTATGGCCGGCATTGTTCAACATCTTCCAGATCATAAAAGAGGTGGTCGTTTTACCGTTCGTGCCCGTCACGCCTATCACTTTTAGCTTACGTCCTGGAAACCCATAGCGTACCCCCCAAAAAACTGCTTTACCAATATGATATGGAATTACTATTTTGTCGTAAAATGGAATCTTCTCTTTAATGCTCATATTCACATCATATCACTACATCGTAACAAAACCCACCAGGATAAATATCCAGAGCATTATCCGTTGGATTATTCTTAATACGACATAAGCGATAATCGCACCACCTAAGGCCGGAATTACCGTATCCAGCCCATATATACCATTCGGAAATGCCCAGACCAATATTGCGTATAAGACAAACGCAACCGGATAAAAGAAGCCTATCCTCGTGATAAACTTCAATGCCACAAAAATAAACAACAGGGAAGAGACAAACCAAATCACCACAGCACCCACACTAGAAGGGTATAAATTGGAGAAAATCTTCGGTAAAAGCAAAAAATCCACCAAGAACTTCACTACAAAAGTCGCCAATAGCCCGATAAAACTCAAAACCGTAAAGCCCCAAACTTTCTCAACTTTCTTATTCGGATTTGGTGCCTTTGGGCGATACTTCTCTGGTGCTACATAGCTAGGCGCATATTTATCATTATTATTCGTCATTTTTCACCTTAGTGTTCTAATTATATGTACTTGTCGGCGTATAAACAGCTCCAATATACCACGCCTCACCATTGCTAGTGTCAATAATCATAAATAAGAACGGCTTGTTTATGCTTTCCCGCTCGTCCTCCTTCAGGCGCTCACAAGGAATCGAGAGATCACCGTCTTCTAGCCATTTCTCCCCCTGGCAACTTATATATACCCCATATTCTGGCACATATTCCTCGTCTTCCTTAATTGTACTCTTTTTTCCGAGAATCGATTCCTGCATGCCATTATTCGAGAAATTCACAAACACTTCATGTTTTATATTATCCTGATCTAATTTACCAATCCCTATACTAGAAAAATCTTTATTATTATCTTTAAATATTTCACTTATACCATTCTTCTTCAAATCACCAACCAAATCCAGCTTATACTTAAACTTATAAATCGGCACAAATATACTATTATCGACAATATACCCATCTTTATAATCTTCCGCATTGATAGCTTTAACTTTTTTCACCATCTCTAATAGCTTTTTAGCGTCGATATGATTAACGAAATCTTTTAAGGATTTGCCTATCGGCATAATACTCACATATCTCAATTGCTTATTATTATATTTTTTTAGTTCCTTCGAAAAAATTAAAACATCATCATCTTTAAACATCTCGAAATCCGTTGTTGTTGCAACCTTTCCGTAGTCCGCTTTTGCTTTTTTAATAAAATCGTCCGCTATCTTATTAATATCTATATCTAATTCTTCCTTACCAGTTTTCTCTAAATACTCATAAATCTCTTCCGAATGATAGCTACACCATTCATAGTAATCTTCTTCAATAGCATCCCTAATTTTTTTCTCGCCACCTTTTTCTTTAATATAATCGTACTTATTAACCGTATAAGCCACCCTCATAAAAGCGGCCGAAATCATTGAGCCGAAATCACGCTCATCATAATTAATATCCGAATAGTATGAATAATAACTGTCATTACTATTGTCCTCAACAACGCCATTATAATCAGCATAATAATTTGCGCAGGGCAGCGACGTACTTTTTGTGCACCAAACAGCGTACTTCGACCAATCCAAATTTAACGCCAACGAACTAGCTAGTGCATTGTCTGCATTTTCAAAATTAAACATTTCATCAATTTGACCAAATGTTTGAGTTTTCACTATACTATTCGCCGTCTTTGCGTCTTTTAAGCCATCGGCTTTCAGTTCTGCGCCGTATTTAGAAATTGAATTTACGTATTCCTTCTTCACGCCTCCCTTTAGGCCTTCTTTAATAAAGAGAATGTTCGCAAATGAAATATTTTTTGAATTCTTTATATCTTCAACTTTATAATCGCCTAATAATTTGTCGATTTGTTTCTTGCTATTACCACTCGAGCCATCGGACAACATCTTTAGAGTCCGTTTTATTGCAATCGGACTATAGACGATATTTTTACTGTTTAATTCATATTTTAAAAAGCTTAAATCAAAATCGCTTAGAGAATTACCGTCTATCTGCAAATCCGGCATCGCAACTTGGTCAGCATTCTTTTCTTCATTCGATGAATTCTTATCTTTATTTACCGTAGTCCATAAAAAATAGCCGCCACAGGCAACAGCTATTAGTATAAAAACCAAAATAATTACCAAAATTGGCGACTTTTTCTTTTTTTCTTTCGTACCAACTACCACCCCACTTTTGGGGGTGGTAGTTTCATCTTCCTTCTTATCAGTCTTCTTTTTGTTGAACTCCGAACTATCTAAGCTAACCTTCTCCGAAGTTCCGTCGTCAAAACTAATATCCGCTTCGATGTTTTCTATATCGGGCCTATCCGCCATTTTTAATTATTATTTTTTGCTTTTTTCTCAATTGGCTTATAAACCATACCAGTAAACCATACTTCGCCACTATTCTTATCGCGAATCAGATACATAAATGGTTTATTAAAGCTAAGATCGATTTCTACTACAGGTACATCCCACAAGTACTCAAAGCGTAATCCGCCAGCACCTGCGCCGCCCATCATTGTTGCCGCACCAGCTTTAATACCTTCATTCGAAAACTCAATTGTAGCTTTATGCTTAGCAACTGCTATAAATGAGCTCTCTTTAGATATTTTCGTAAGGTTCGATTTATTAGAGTCAAATACATCCTTTATGCCCATCCCTTGCAAGTCTTCCATCAATTTAAGGTCGTAGTCGTATTTGAATAATGGGATAGTTGCATCTATCTTAGTAATTTTTCCGTCTTCAAAGTTTTCTTTCTTGAGCTCTTTAAGACCAGAAATATAATCTGCAACTGTCTTTGCTGTCATATTTTCGACAAAACTCTTCAATTCAGTCTCTTTAGGCATTATGCCGACATACTGCAAAGTGGTTCCGTCATATTCTTTCAAATCTTTAGCAAATACCTTTGCGTCCTCTGCATCATTAAGATAGAAGTCTGTCGAAGAATCTTCCTTGCCATAATTAGCCTTCAACTCCGTCATATATTCATCGACATTAGACTTAACATCATCCAAGTTACGCTCTGCATAATTATCCGGATTATTTTTCTTCTCATATTGAACCTCTTCAGATTCTAGCCATTTTTTATATTCTTCAGTAACTTTTTCACGAATCTTATCTTCGCCAATCTCTTTTATGATGTCATAATTATTGAAGCTTGCCGCTATTTTTACTGCTTTCCTATCATTAAAATCACCAAACTTCATAGACGCAAACGATTCTTCATCCCCAATCGTAGGAACATACTGCGTATAGTTCTCGTGCGCATAATTAACACTATACCTAGATTGTTTGCATGGTACTTTTCTACCGTGTTGACATTGCAATAAGTAATTCCAGTTCTGATCAATCGCTAAAGCATTTACCAAGCCATAGTTCAAATTCTCGAGATCCTTCTCGGAAACTATATTATTAATTAATCCTAACGTTTTTTCGTTTACCCACTTGTTCATTGCGTCTGGTTTTTCGAAAGCATCAAAGACAACGTCCGCATTGTAGTTTGTTTTCAACCCTTCAATGTAACTGTCTAGGACCTGTTCTTTATAGCTATTTCGGATAAACATCGCGTTCGCTAAGGAAAGATTCCTGCCATTAATATACTTCTTTGCCTTATAGTCACCGATCACATCTTCGATTTGTTTCTTAGTATCGCCATCGGCACCATCCTTTAACATCGCTAAGGCATACTTAATTGAGAGTGGGCTATAAATAACGTTCTTCTCGTTGTTTTCTAACTGCAAAAACTTCAAATCAAAATTGCTCAATTCGTTGCCAGAAAGGCGAATTCCAGACTCTTCTTCCTGTTGTTCGCCACCCGAAGCAGTATTTTTCTGCTCGGAAGGTTTCGTGCCAAACATTACAAAAGCCAATGCGCCACAACCCACTAATAACAGAACGACGATAATCGCCAAAATACCCGAGCGTTTCTTACTTTTTTCCTTCTTCTCGGCTTTTTCATCAGTAGCAATTACCGGTCCGTCGACGACTTCGACTTTTTCCTCTTCAGCTTCCTTCTCAGCTTCAGCCTCCGCAACTGCTTCTTTATCTACTTCCAACTCATGGCTAGTTGAACCAAAGCCATCACCTTCGGTATTATTCTCAATATTCGGGTCCGACATTAATTCTTCCATTTTTTTATCGGTGTCGTCACCCGGTTTCGGATCATTATCCATCTAAAACCTCCCTCATTTCTTATGCTTATTATACACTACATTTTTTAATCTATTTTAAGAATTAGCGTTTTAGCACTCGAAGCTTGACAGTGCTAATTGACCGCGCTACACTGAGAACATAGCAAATTATTAGGAGGAAATTCATGGCTATTAAACCGCTTGCCGATCGCGTCGTTGCCAAAAAAGATGCCGCCGTCGAGCAAACCGCCTCTGGTATTCTTCTCGGCGAAGCAAAAGAGAAGCAGAACACCGCAGTTGTCGAATCCGTCGGCCCAGACGTAAAAAACGTTAAGAAAGGGGACCGCATTCTTTATCGCGACTATTCCGCATCTGAAATCAAATACGACAACACTGATTACTTAATTATTAAAGAAGAAGATATCTTAGCAACTTTGTAAGGAGTTATAAATGGCAAAAAAAGTATTTTATGATGCCGAAGCCCGCGAGAAGATTCTTGGCGGCGCTAAGGCTCTTTACGACGCCGTCAAGGTCACTTTTGGCCCTAAAGGTCGTAATGTAATTATTGAAAAAAGCTACGGGGCCCCAACTATCACTCATGATGGTGTTACGGTAGCCGAAGCCGTCGAACTTCCAAAAGAAGACGACGAAACTCTCGGTTACGAAATGGGCGCTAAACTTATCAAAACCGCTGCTCAAAAGCTCAATAAGGTCGCTGGCGACGGTACTACTACTGTAACCGTCCTAACTTACAACATCATTGCTGAAGCTAATAAGCTTATTGCCGCTGGTCACAACCCAATGGATCTCCGCAAGGGCATCGAAGCCGCTGGTGCCGAAATCGTTAAAGGCATTAATAAAACCGCTGAAAAAATCGATGGTGATAGCCAAAAAATCGCCGAAGTTGCCACTATTTCTGCCGGTGATGCCGAAATCGGCAAGCTAATTGCTGACGTTATCGAAAAAATCGGTAAAGACGGTGTTGTTACCGTTGAACAAGGCCAAGGTCTCGAAATGCAATCCGAAATTACTGAAGGTTTCACTTACGACAAAGGCTATGCTTCCGCCTTCTTTATCACCGATACTAATCGCCAAGAAGCCGTCTTCGACAAGCCAGAAATACTCATTACAGATAAGAAAATCTCGGCCGTTAACGATATCGTGCCATTCCTCGAAAAAATGGCTCAAACTGGTCGCAAAGATCTCGTTATTATCGCCGAAGAGGTCGAAGGTGAAGCTCTTAGTGTTCTCGTCCTTAACAAGCTCAAAGGTGTCTTTAATACTCTCGTTCTTAAAGCTCCAGCCTTTGGCGACCGTCGCAAAGAAATTATGGAAGATATCGCCATTCTTACTGGCGCTACCGTAGTTTCTGCCGACAAGGGTATGAGCCTCGAAAACTCCGGCCTCGAAGTCCTCGGTTCCGCTCACAAGATTATCGCCACCAAGGACGAAACTACCATCATCAAAGGTGCAGGGAAGCAGTCAGACGTCAAAGCCCGTATTGCCCAAATCGAAGCCCAAGCCGAAGTCTCTAACTCTGATTATGACACCGGCGTCTTTAACAAGCGCGCCGCCGCTCTCAAAGGTCGTGTCGCT
>JAGCSL010000013.1 GCA_017964115.1 Candidatus Saccharimonadota bacterium | reverse complement strand
TGATGATGATCATGTGCTTCTCTCTCAAGGATCCCCAGCGCGGCGGTATGGCACCTGGCCTCGGCGAACTGCTGGCCCTCGGTGCACTCGGCTCTCTCTTCGACTAATCAAAGCACCCAGATGATGCCCACCAAACGCGCATCTCAACATTGACTTCACGCGGCTTGTTGTCGCATTACATATACCTCCGGTATTACAGCGCCCCTCACGGTGAGGGGCGCTTTTTGAAAGCTAAAAAACTCAGCTTAGCTGAGAGCATGAAAAATGGGCGTCTTCCAACTTAAATAAGTGGAAGGCGCCCTTTTTTAGTTTCGGGAGAAAGGATCTGTCCGAGGTTTCTCGAGCCGGCAGAGGTTTTATGCGCTAAAATATAATACCTCTGCATATCTTCTAATCGGCTCAACATGTCTGTTGCGTTACCGGCCGGATAACGCTAAGAACAACAAGGTGCGGTCCGGGGGCGAGCCTCCTTCTGGGCTCGCCGCATGCCGCCAGGCTGTTGTACTCCGCGCATTATGGAGTCATGTTTAGTAGTGGATATGCGCGCCCGCACATCCTTAGTGGCGCACCGCGCCTAATCTACCAAGAAGTCGAACAAAATTCCTCTCTCGAGGCGCGTTTTCCTCGTTGCACTTTTTGCGCTGCAACCACGACAAAACTGCTCGGTTGATAGTTACCTTGACTCATGATGGTCGGTCGGGAGCCAGATATGTACGGATCGCTACAAGCTGACGAAGGATTATGCACTTGCCCCCCATATGGGGGCTATACCTTCTGCCTTGTAAATCAGCTTAACGTGTCAATCGTCTACGTGGCCATCGCAGGCGACTGAGCGGACTTCGATATCGCCCCATCCGGAAAAAACCCGAATGGGCAATACCAAAGTCATTTCTCGTCCCGTGCATTATGGGACCACGTTTTGTACTTTCGCTTACCCGTCGGCAGCTAAAGGTCGGGAGCTACCCGAACCTTGATGCGTCTCAACCGCATCTGTACTATAGCGATTGTACATATCTGGCTCGGAAAGTTCGTCCCTTTCCACTGCACTGTCCTTTGTAATAGACCCGATGCAGTCACGGATCATAACCTTAAGGCGGGTGCGAAAGGTTGATCATCTGATCTCCTCTCTCCTGGTAATGTGCCTCCCCCCAAAGTGATTCTCATTATAGCAGATTCTCATAAAAAAGTCAATAATTAATAAATGTTGCTTTTATCTTAGTAAGACTCTACCTCTGTTATTTTGTACCATAAAACTGTAAAAGCCACTTTTACAAAACCACTAAAATGACACCAAAAAGTATCCCTCACGGGATACTTTTTAAATTCAACATGGTGATCACGGTGGGAATCGAACCCACGATTGCCAGGATGAAAACCTGGAGTCCTAACCACTAGACGACGTGACCAGTGCTACTATTCTAACAAAATAATCTGCTTTTGGCAAGTCGCCTAATCTTTGGCGACGCTAATTACCATATTCGCCAAACTCTCGGCTGCATTTTCCTTCGTAAAACTATGCAAGTTCACTGACAATTTGTCGCAATCTCTCTCACTACGTAATAGATGGAAAATTGCTTCCTGTAACAACTCCGGCTTCTTCATCATTTTTGTGTCAGACACTACTATTGCCGCCTCAGCCTTCTCATAGGCCTTCGCGTTCTTAACTTGATGAAAACCCGGCAAGTCCTCGTTCGGCACCATAATCACTGGTTTTGCCATTGCGGACAATTCCGTCATCGTTGAGGCGCCCGCGCGCGAGATTACGATATCTGCCGCACCAAACAGCTTCCACATTTCACTCGAAAACTCAATCATCCGAAAATTAGACTTTAATTCGCCATCTTCCCATTTCTCGTACTCTTTCAAGTCTAGCATTTCCGGATAACGCTCACGTCCCGCTACTAACATCACCGATGTTCTCTTTAGTACTTCCGGTAAAATTTCCCGCATCGTTAGATTAATATCCTCTGCACCCAACGAACCACCCGTTGCTAGTACTAGTTTCTTATCCGGATCGAAGCCAAGTTCTTTCTTCAGGGTCTTCTGCTTATGCTCAGATACTGGTCGGAATTCTTCGCTAATCGGAATCCCTGTCCACTCAGCCCTCTCCTCTGGATAAGAATAATAGCTTAGCGGCATCCCAGTCGCAATCTTTGCCGCCTTCTTAGCTAGCATACGATTCGTTAATCCCGGCGTCGCATCGCTGTCGTGAATTACATACGGAACTCGTAATAATCTTGCCGCAAGCCCGACCGGCAAACAAACATAGCCACCCTTCAAAAAAATCACATCTGGGCGCCTAAAGAGCAACCTAAAGAAGCTCTGTAAGAAGCCGCCAATTGTCTTGAAGAAATCGACAAAATTATTCAGTACGATGTCAAAATGGCGTAAATAATCCATAAAGCTAAAATTAGCATAACGGCGTAGTTTGCCAGCCGCTACCTTTTTAATATCGACATCCATCCCGTTCTCGATTGTTATCTTGCGGGCATTTTTGTAATATTTTTTGTCGGTCCAAAAATCAATCTTGGCACGTGGGCGAATTTTCCAAATCTCACGTACGACGGCGACTACCGGCGTAACGTGTCCCCCGCTGCCCCCGCCTACTACTAGAATCTTCATCGATTACTTCTCTTTTCGTCCATGACGATATTTGCAATATTACACCAATGGCTAACGCAACAAACATCATGCTCGAGCCACCGTGGCTAAGGAATGGCAGCGTGATACCTTTCATCGGAATCAAGGCCAACATCCCGCCTACGTTAATTATAACATGGGCAAAAATCCAGGCAAAAACCCCTAGCGCAAAGAAACTCCGCTCTTCATCGCCCGTCTTACGTGAGACATCAATTATTCGATACATCAACGCCGCGTAGACGACTAAAATTGCCACCGCGCCAACAAACCCCCACGCTTCGCCCACTACCGAGAAAATCGAATCACTTGGTGCCTCCGGCAAATATCCGGTCGTCTGTACACTATTTCCCAATCCGACGCCAAACGCACCACCAGTACCAAAACCAATTAACGAATTCATAATATGAAAATCGTCGCCTTCGCCGCTAAAGCTCGCCAAGCGCGTCAATCGGTGTGGCGCAATTTGCACCAACAATACTGCGCAGATTGCTATTACTAGCCCAAAAATGCCTAACTGCTTCCATGGCATTTCACCCACAAACATCATTACGCCTAGCATCGCGAAAATCACCACTGTACTACCTAAGTCTTTCTCCAAAAACGCTACCGAAAAAGCAATCGCCGCAATTAGCGCAATCATCGGTATCCAAAATTCACTTTTATCTAATTGCTTATTCTTCCGTCGATCCGCTACTAACCACGAACCATAAAACAACACCGCCAACTTCAGCAGCTCTGCCGGCTGAAGACTACCTACAATCGGCAAGCGTATCGCACGACATGCGCCTTCATCGCAGATTATCAACGATTCCACGCCAGCACGCCCCAACAAACCTGTTAAAAAGCACAACGCCAATGCAATAATCACGCTCCACTTCCCAATTTTTCCGTAATTCTTATATGGGATGAAAGCACCTACCAAAATAGCTATAATAGCTGCAAAAACACTCTTTAGATGCCCCGAAAAATAGAAATCCGTCGGCAGACCTTCCGATTGCGCCGCCCGCGGCCCAATCGCATACACAATAATCAGTCCGGCCGCCATCAGCCCCACCGTCAACAACAGAATCGTGAAATCCGGCCGGTGTTTTCTCACTTAATAATGCCCCCACCCATCGCCAAGAAGATACCTAGCATCGCCGTCACGCCACCAATCACCCAGAAGCGCATTACGACTTTACTCTCTTCCCAACCTTTCGCCTGTAAGTGATGATGCAGTGGCGCTGAAATGAAAACTTTTTTACGGAAGAATTTCTTGGAGCAAATTTGAATCAATGAGCTTCCAGCTTCGACCACAAACAAAGCACCGATAATTGGCAGCAACAAGAACGAGTTCGTCATCATCGCTACCACGCCAAGACCTGCACCAAGCGCAAATGACCCCGTATCGCCCATCATGAAGCGCGCTGGATATACGTTAAACCAAATATAGGAAAGTAATGCGCCCAACACAATGAAACAAAAGGCCGCCAAGAACCATTGTTCTTGCAAAAGCGCAATAATACCATACGAACCGTAAGCTAGCATCGCCAAGCCACCCGCCAAGCCATCAAGACCATCCGAAATATTTACTGCATTGCCCGTCGCAACCACCGCAAAAGCAAATAACACAATCATCCCCACTACGCCAATATTAATTGGGCCCACGTACGGCACCATCACCGAAGTCCACCCCAATTTCACCGCAAAGAACCAGCCCAAGGCCGCACCTAGGGCCGTAATCATCGCAAACTTCACTGGCGCACGCAAGCCAGCCGCCGAATTTTTGCCAAACAAATTAATCGTATCATCGATAAATCCAATCAAACCGCCACCCACAAAAGCCGCAATCGGTAGCCAAGTTTGACCACGATCCAGGCCGTTACAAGTAATCAGTACCACCGGTACCGTCACGAGCATAATCATGCCCGCCATAGTAGGAAAATGGCGTTTAATTTTATCTTTATGCAACTTATTCATGACCGTAAGCTGCTCGCCTGTCACCGCGACACTTTTCTGTCGTTTCCAGAGTTTGTGCTTATAAGCAAAAGTCGTATAAATTGGCGTCAAAAACATTGAAAGCAAGAAGGCGCCTAGAGCAACAACTAGCTCATACCCGATTCTTGAATTTATATCATTTATCATCTGCCAACTTCCTTTCTATTTTATCGGCTCTATTCTTAAATATTCTAACAAATAATTACTAATCTCGGTAAATACTGGTACCGCATCTAGCGAGCCCCATAGCAAACTACTACCGTCCAGACGAATCATTACCACATACTCCGGCAATGAGCCGCTCTTATTCGTGCGACCATAACCAATCACACTCGCGATGGTCGCATCGGAAGTATATTTACCGCTCGCGTCATAGGTCTCCGATGTACCGGTTTTAATCCCAATCTTATATCCAGCCTTATCACCCGAACGTGGGACTTCTTTGCTTCGTACTTCTTCTAGCATCGAACGCATCTGCGTACTCGTATTCTCCGAAATTGTTTGCCGAATCGCCATCTTGTCCTCATCTTTATAGAAAGCACCATTCTTCATTTGTCCCGCAACAATCGTTGGCTCGTAATATTTTCCGCCATTCACTAATGAAGAAAAGGCCGCCGCTACCTGCAACATCGTCAAATCCATACCTTGCCCAAAGGTCATATTTGCATAACGTACTGCATTTCCTTCATCTTCTTCCGGACTAATAATAATGCCAGGCGCATCATAAATTTCAATTCCCGTACGCTTTCCTAAACCAAAGTTATTTGTCAAATAATTATAGAGTTTCGTGCGCGCCGCCTTGGTAATACTACCGCCACCCAAACGTCGCAATGCTTCAATTGAACCCGTATTAAATGAATAGTCTAATGCCGTCCGGAAAGTAATAGTCCCAAGTGCCGTGTTCGTCAAAGCATTCTGCATTTTACGATCTTCTACATAAGTATAGCCACGGTTATAATAAGTATCCGTCGGACTTAATACGCCCTCATTAATTGCCGCCGCATATGTGAAAGTCTTACATACCGAAGCCGGCTCGTACGGCGATTCAGCCACCCGATTAATAAACACCTTTGCGTCTTTAACCTTGTAATATTTCTCTGGATTATAAGTAGGATAATTCGCCATCGCCATGATTTTGCCAGTATTTGGATCCATCACAATTGCACTCGCTGCCGTAATTGCCCGATTCTTCTCCATCCGCGTCTTGAGTATTTTCTCGATTTTGCGTTGAATATTCTCGTCTACCGTCAGAACGATGTTTTCGCCATCCTCAGCTGGTATTTCGATATTATCGTCGCCAATCGACAACGGAATCTGATTAACATCCGTAATCGTCTTCAACATACCATTTTTACCAGACAACCTATCGTTCAGCGAACCTTCCAGACCCGTGCCAGTACCTTCCGCATTAATGAAACCCAGTAGCTGCGAACCCAATTTTCCAGCCGGATATACGCGTCTAGACGTTTCTTTCTGCCCCACGCCGCGCAAATTCGCTTCTTTTACCTTCGTAATTGTCTCGTAATTCACATGTTTCGCCACTTCGACATAACCTTTAGTCATGTCTTGCCAAACTTTATCCCAAGTCGTAATCATCTGGTTGCCTAGAATATTCGTCAGTTGCGCCTGAACTTTATCCTTATCTTCCACATAGCTCGGATCAACAAAAACTAACCACGTGCGTTCATTCATAATCACTGGCGTTGTCGCATTCTTGCCGTCCATCATATAAACTTCGCCACGTTTTGCCAGTAATGAGTACTTTGAGATACGAATTTCGCTGGCTGCATCGACATATTTACGATGTTCTACAATTTGAACCAAAAATAATCGCACAACTGCCACAGAAAGCGCCACAAAAATAACAATTTGCATCAATAAATAACGCGATCGGCGCGACATAAACATAAGAAAATTATACTACAAAACTCATACCTCCAGAAAACTATTGATTTTTCGGCTAAAACATGATATAATGCATGTCATTGTCGTAAGGGGGGTTACGAAGAACCTTCCTATGATCCGAAAGGATGTGGTCGCATGGCCAACATGGCCGTCACCGTCCTGTCCGACCTCAGCTATGACCAGCTGGAAGACCGCTACTGGTCCCTCCAGGAGTCCTTCGACGAGGCCTGCACGACTTTGTCGAAGCTTCGGCGGAAGCTGGGGCGTCGGCGCACGGCCGAGCTTGACCGTGCTGAGAGGAGGGTTGACCAGCTCGAGCATGAGCTCGGCCTGGTCGCCACCGCTCTGGCTGACGAGCTCTACGGCTAGTCTTAGCCGCTACACTACCCTCCTGGTGGGTGAGCATATCCCCACCGGGAGGTACCCATTGACCGGTAGCCGGATGCGTCCGACTACCACAATATGAAAGGAGCCACCGTGGCCCTCTTTGCACCGGCTTTCATCACCCTGTCCGCCCTTCGTGCCTTCACTTCCCTTCAGGAGGTTGAGCTCGCGAAGATAAGCAACGCAACTCTCTTCACCACCAACTCGCAGTGGCAAGAGAAAACCATCCGAGCCGAGCTCGAGTGGTGCCAGCAGGCACTGCGCGCGACATACAGCAAGGATACGTTCTACGCGGAAGCCTTGGGCTTGATCGAACGCTACTATGGCAGCTATCCCGATTCTTGGGAACTAGCCTTCCAACGCGACGAGCTAACCAAGCGACGCAACATCGCACTCGACGAGCAGAAAGCGCTCTCCGAACGCATCAGCTTGCTTGAGGAATTGCTCCGCTAGCACACTCCATCGGATCTTACGACAAAGAGCCCCGAGCAATCGGGGCTCTTCTACTATCTGCTTATGCTTGACTTATTCAGCAAAGTGTGATATAATCATAATATAATCGTATGGGGGGTACGAAGTACCTTCCCAGGACAGAGAGGAGACTCGCATGAGTCGCTACGTCAACTCGCTCACCCACGTTCCGACCAGCCGTCTTGAGGAGCAGTACCTCTGCTTCTCAACTCGCACGTTCTGCCTGGAACTGCTCCGCGTCGAGGAAAGCCTCGAAACAGAGCGCCGTGACCGGGTGTTCTTCGCTCGCGCCTATAGCGCACTGGAAGATCCGCACTTCATCGAACTCATCGATCTCGCCACTCGACACATCGAGAGGCTCAAGAAGCGCGAACGCATCCTCCAGAGAATCCTTCGCATACATCGCGAGCAGCTAATCATCGACCAAATCTGAATCTGTCCACCTTCTACAGGGGGCCCGAGCATTCTATGCAAAGGCCCCCTTTTTCCTTACCACGAAAAATTCCGGCTCGCTCACCGGAATTTCTCAATAAAGAAAGGGTTGTCAAATTATTCTTTTACAAAGCCCGCACTATTTGCGTCTACCATCGTTGCCGCAACTTCATTCTTATCCTCATCGGCCGCTGCTGCAGTAATTTTCGCATTCTCTACTGCTAGCGCATCGCGCTGCGCCTCAAGGTTCACAATTTCATCATCTACTTTGGCTATTTCGACGTCATAGTTCGTGACTTTTGTACTTTGCGTCAGAAAAATTAAGCCAGTTAGTAGCACAATCAGCACAATCGCAATTGTATGACTAACCGGCCCCAGGACGATCTTCGAGTTATGACGCACATCATTACGATTACGTGCCCACGTATTCATCGAGCTACTCGTTCCCGTCATTCTTCTGGTTGCATAATATGCTGGCATCAAAATATTCCGTTTTTATTTTTGTTTTCTTCTCTACTTCTTCAAGGCTTTGGTGGTGACTGAGCGACAAGAGAAAAACGCCCAGCCCCACCAAAGAAGGTCAAAAATGTTTTTGGTCTACACACTCCGCACTAACTACACCTATTGTAGAGGCACCCCGTAACCGGGGCATATAGGTCATGTTTGCGTTTTAGCATTAAAAAGATAGTTTTATCGGTCAAAATAAAAATCTTTTGCTAGTCAAAAATATTAGCTAACTTAGCGGAAGTGAACTTTAACTTGTTGTGCACGGCTTCTGTTCGTGACAGTAATCTTTGCCATACTCCTTACTCCTTTTTGTTTTTTGTTTTTACGATAGCGCCTGCTTTGCTCCGCTAAGGCGCCATCAAGATTGGTCAGATCCTTTCGGCTACCCTTAGCTTTGCGCTGCGCGCGCGTGGGTTGTTAACGATTTCAATATTATCCGCAACAATTGGTTTTTTATTAATGATTCGCAGTTTCGACTCTAAACCCTTGCTACTTTCGTCCTTAAAGTATTCTTTAACGAGTCGATCTTCGAGGCTATGAAAAGTAATTATCGCTACTCTTCCGCCCGGATTTAATAACTTCGGCAATAATGGCAATGTTTTCTCGATTATTCCGAGCTCGTCGTTTACGACAATCCTTATTGCTTGAAAAATCCGTGTCGCCGGATGTGTATGCGAGTACGGTGACTTTGACTTTATTAAATCGGCGAGTTCGGTAGTTGTTTCGATAGGCCGATTCATGCAGATTTCGCGGGCTAGCAATTCAGCACGACCACGTCGTTCCTCTGCGTATTTCTCAAAAATATCCGCTAGCTTTCGTTCGCTCCACTTATTTACAATCGTCCAAGCATCTAGTTCCTGCGACTCATCCATTCGCATATCGAGCCGCGCTTCCTTGGCAAACGAAAAACCTCGTTCTTGTTTATCTAGTTGCGGTGAAGAAACTCCAAAGTCCGCCAAAATTATATCGAAGCTATTTCCACTCTCCACAAGTCGTAGCGCAGTACTATAAAAATCATCATGCATCAATTTCGGCTTCACCTCTTGGTACTTCGCGCTTAAGAAATCTATCGCATTTTGATCACGATCGTTTAGGACCGCTCCATTATAGTTCCGAGTTACTTCCAAAATTTTATCAGCGTGCCCACCGTATCCCGCCGTCAGGTCTAAATATGTTTCGCCCACTTTCGGCTGCAAATACTCAATTACGTCCGATAATAACACTGGAATATGAACTTCATTCATTTCTTCATTATATCTTAGTTCGAACCCGAGCATCTAGAAATTTCAGGTGTTTGTGTTTTTTGTTGTTTATTTTGTCCTTTACACATTTAAGATTTCCACAATTACAGCCAGCATATAGCCAACCCATTAATTATGGAGTTGAGAGACTTAATTTGTGTGAGGTGGAGTTATATGTTTGGGAGGTGTGTATTTTATTGAATGTACCTACGGTTTCTGTTTCGCGTTTCCTAAACGCGCCCAAAACTCCTAGATGTTCGGATTCGAACGATTTTAACGTGCTAAAAAATAAGACCAATTAGTTCTTTGACAGGGTAACGATCTGGTATGCCTGCGATTGGTCTTTAATCTCAATCTTCTTTTTCATACTTTTATTTTTACTTTTCCAACCGTCCTTGGTTTTATTTTTTATTTCGTGGTGTTTGTGTTTGATTCCACTTGTCCTTAGTTTAGACAACATTTTTAAAAATTTCAAGACCCATTTTGATCCAGTTTTCCACATTTTAGTGCAAAACCTATTCAAATAACAGAGATAAAACCGAACAAAAAAATTGTTTAGCTTATGGTTTTTCACACTTGCATTATTATGAAACAGATGTCATAAAACCCGAACACAAATACTATTGAAAAACAAAAGAATTATTGCAAAATATATCAATTCTCAACCTTGACAAATCGCCTCCATCCTGCCATAATAATATAACCTATAGATACGCTATGAGGGGCAATTTCTGCCCTACTCTGCCGTATCGCACCTTAGCAATTCATTCATTCGTTTTCTCGCCCACACGTAAGGAGGTGTAACCTTGGGAAGAATATTCATGGGATATTGGGACTGTGGCTATTGTGGTACTAATAACATCGGCGGAGATAAGATGCAGTGCCCAAACTGCGGCAAAGCGCGCGGTAAAGATACTGTATTTCATCCTAACCCCACCAACGACAAACAGTCTCGTCGCTACATTTCGGAAGGCAGCGATGAATATCGCCGAGCTAAATCCGGACCCGATTGGACCTGCGAGTATTGCGATAGTAACAATCCAGCTACTACTCGCATCTGCCGCAACTGCGGTCACTCCAGAGATAGAGATGACAAAAACTACTACGAGCATCACCCAGAACGCAACAGTATCATCCCACCGATCATCCCGGCTACGGCAGCCGAAAAAACCCGCTGGGAATCACAGTATAGCGACGATTCCTCGAGTAGCAACGATAGCGAAGAAGATGAAGACGAAGAAGACTACCATCGTCAATCTGATAAAAAGTCTTATTCTCCATTTACTTCACCAAACCGTCCAAGCTTTCACTTCAACATCGGCGACCTTCCTTGGAATAAAATTGGCATTGGTCTATTAATCGTAGCTGCGATTATTGGCCTGATTATGATCTTTGTTCCAAAAGAGCGCTACATCACCGTCACGAACGTAGACTGGCAACGCAATATTGTCGTCGAAGAATATCGTACCGTACGAGAATCTGACTGGAGCGTCCCAGCTGGCGGACGCACGGTCTATACTCAACGAGAAATACACCATTATGACCACGTTATTGACCATTACGATAAGGTCAGACATGAACGCACGGTCGTTGTTGGCAGCCACGAAGAGGTTGTCGGATATCGCGACCTTGGCAATGGCTACTTCGAAGAACAAACGCGAACGGTTTACGACTACGATACCGAAGTTTACTATACCGACGAAGCCGTCTATCGAGACGACCCAGTCTATCGAACTAAGTACTACTACGACATAGAACGCTGGGTTTATGACCATACGGTAAAAGCCAGCGCTAACGATAAGGAACCCTATTGGCCAGAGGTTAAACTAGCGGACAATCAACGCACTAATGGGCGCTCGGAGTCTTACGGTATTACTGCCATCTATAAAGACAAAGAGTCTCATTACACCCTAAACTACAAAGATTGGAGCGATATTTCCATCGGTAGCGAACTTCATGTCAAAGTGCACATTGGTGGGCATATCGAACTAATCTACGAATGATAACAATAACAAAGGCTCGAGATGCATATCCCGAGCCTGTTTTTGTGGTCTAATTCTACCTCACAATGGGCAAAACGCCTGATAATTAAAAGTATTCATTACTGCGTAGCGACAATTGTGCTGAGGATAATCATTTTCGCTCCAATACTCCATACTTAAACGAAATTCTTCATTGTTTAGATCCTTGAAGACTGCCACTTTCGCTTTGCTTTTCGAATCCTCCTCAAGTCGGTCAAAACGCCCAATCGACGGAAACATGCAAAACTCATATACGACAGAAAAGGCCCCATTTATAAACCAACCTATTAGGCATCCCCACCGGACCGGCCCAGGCGGGATCAATAAAGATATTAGGATACCTCCCACTGCATAGAATCCAATACAAGCGAGTACGCGGATGATAATACTACGCCCCTGCGCTTGCTCGTTAAAATCCTCACGGAAGCCATGGCCTTTATCCTTCAAGAAAACCGCTACATAGCTCAGGGCGAATGGATATATCCACTTTAACATTACTGCGTTATTCAGAATTTCCGCCACAAACCAAGCTATTACTCCGAGGAGTAAAACTAGACCAATCGTTTTAATGACCAACATACTATCACCCCCATCTCCACGATGCGCAACATCGTTAATAGCGTCGAATCTATTGTCTTAAAAACTGGAAGCCACGTCAAACATGAGCTTAATTGATTAAGCCATCTTCACGCATTGTTTTTACTAAAGTCTCGCGTTTCTGCTCCAAAAAATCGTTTTTACCAGATAAGAATAAGGTGGCCGCCAAACCGCCATCGTGAATATGCTCACCAACATACTGCCACACTAAAGCATATCCTCTGTAATAGAAAAGGTCTGTATTTATCGGCAACTCCCCCGTTCCTCTAAAAGTCCGCTGAACTATACTAAAGCAATCTTCTTTAGTACGTTTGCTAACAAGATGTTCCAGGCGCCACAAAATCTCAAAAGTCTCACGAAAGTTCTTTTTGCAAACTTGCGCTAGTCCAATCGATAGATAACGCACAATACAGATGTCATCATATTTACCATCTAGCGCCTGCTCGCAAACCTTTGCTAAGCCTTCCTCCGTTAAACGACTGTAAGTGCCACTTTTTGGAAAAGCCGCAACCGGCAAACTACTCATCTCTGCCGAATAGGCTCGTACTGCATGCACACCCAACTCATGAATAATTAGCTTTTCGAGCTCTATGCGCGTGTAATTATCGTGCCGACCACCCGGAATCAATATCTTCTTCTGCGATGCATGCGTAGACGCCGTTAGCAATGATTCGTCCACTTCCGCATGGAAATCCATATTCAATTCTTGTTCAATAATTTCATTAAATATGTTCACTGCTTCAATTGGCGTAAATTCTTTTTTGTCTTTCGGGATATGATCAATTACGCCTTTAAACAATATTCTCAATTGACGCCCAAATTCCTTTACTAAATCTGGATCCGGCACGTAATGCTTCTTGCGGTTACGCCCCATCACGCCAATCCGCCCCAACATCTCGTGATAAATCCCTAAATCACTCACTTTCAATTTCTTTACATCAATTCCGGCTATCCTCTCTCGCATTAGCGACCAAAAAGTATCCGGATGCATTCTGCCAAAAGCCGCATCGCTCGCCCGCTCAAAACGGCGCTTCATTTTGGATTTTTCAATCCCATTATTATAATCCGTCGCCGATGCTATTAACTCCGTGTAATACCAGCTCTGACCTAAATCCTTCGTAAAGGACATCTTTAATTCACTATCTAAATCCTTCCGTCCGCGAATCTCGTCTAGCAAAAAACGAATATGAGCTCTTTTTTTGTTCATTTTTTCGGCACTAAAACCACCATATCTATAATTAGGTTTTATCATTCTGTCATTAGCCAAAAAGTCTACCATCGCATCCGCTTCATTAGTTGGGCGTAAGTACTTAACGTAATCAACCCGACAAGAAGAAACCTCTTTGATTAGCTCAAATAGGTTCATTCGCTCATCTAAAGCACTAGCATCTTGCATAATGCAATTATAGCGCAAAATTAGAGTGCGTGATTGCGTTGACGCTTGCGTATCGTTGGATTTAGTTCCTTCTTGCGCAAACGAAGAGACTTTGGTGTTACTTCCAAAAGCTCATCTTCCATCAAGAAGTCGAGACATTGCTCTAGCGAAAGTTGCGTATATGGAGTTAATTGAATTGCTCCGTCCGATGCATGCGTGCGCATGTTCGTCAGCTGCTTTTCGCGACAAACGTTAATATCTAGCTCATCTTTCTTTGATAAACCAACGATCATACCCATATAAACATCTACTTGTGGCGGAATATATAGAATGCCACGCGCCTGTGCCGCATCTAACGCATAAGCCGTGCTCTGGCCTGCCTCCGAAGCCACCAAGGCGCCATTGCGTTCCTGACGATAGTGTGAAGTAACCGGTTGGTATCCCTTTGGCAAAGTATTCATAATCGCCGTGCCCTTTGTATCCGTCAAGAGATTATTACGCAAACCAATCAAGGCCGCCGTAGTAATCGCATAACGGAAACGTACGCTACCAGTAGTCGTTATTTCTTGTTCAATCAGCTCTGCTTTGCGCACACCTAATTCTTGCGATACGGCACCTACATATTCTGACGCTACATCAATCGTTAATTCCTCGACTGGCTCCATTTCGACACCGTCTTCCATCTTGTAAACTACTTCCGGACGGCCCACTTCCATCTCGTAACCCTCGCGACGCATTGTTTCAATTAAAACAGATAGATGCAGCTCGCCACGACCGGATACCTTATAGCCCAAACCTTGCGGCTCAAGGCGCAGAGCAATATTTGTCTCGAGCTCACGCTTCAGGCGATCGCCAATCTGGCGCGAAGTCGTAAACTCGCCCTCACGACCTTTTAGTGGCGAAGTGTTTGGTCCAATATAAATACTCAATGTTGGCGCTTCGAGCTGAATCGTTGGTAAAGCTTCCGGGTTATCGCCAGTCGCCACCGTATCGCCAATTGAAGCCGCGCCCAAACCGGCGAGCGCTACAATGTCACCCGCAATCGCCTCAGTCGCTTCTTCGCGCCCTAGACCACGGTAAGTATATAGACTATCAATCTTACCCTTCGTAATCGAACCGTCAGTCTTCATGATCGTCACAGCCTCATTCTTTTTCAGTTTGCCACGGAAAATCTTACCTATAGCGTATTTACCAAGATAGCTATCGGCCGCTAAAGCCGCCACCAAAAGCTGTGCGCCTTTCGAATCATCACTATCTACTTGTGGCTCTGGGATCTCATTAATAATTGCATCAAAAATCACTGCTAAGTTGTCTTCCAAATCTGGCGTGCGGCCCGCTTTGCCGTCACGCGCAATTGCGTAATAGGTTGGATACTTGAGCTGATCCTCATTCGTCGCTAGCTCCAAGAACAAGTCGCCAATTTCGTCCTCAACCTCGCCCAAACGTGCGGCAGGCTTGTCGATCTTATTTATCACTACGATCGGCGTCAGAGACAATTCTAGAGCCTTCTGGAGCACAAATTTCGTCTGTGGCATCGGGCCTTCCTGCGCATCTACAATCAAAAGCACGCCGTCGGCCATATTGAGCGTACGTTCTACTTCGCCCGAAAAATCAGCGTGACCAGGAGTATCGATAATATTGATCTTGTACCCATTATAATAAACTGCTGTTTGCTTGGCCGTAATTGTAATACCGCGCTCGTGTTCCTGATCTCCCGAATCCATGATAAGAGTCTGAGCCATCTCGGCCTGATTTGCACGAAAAGTATTGCTCTGCTTCAAAAGAGCGTCCACTAGCGTCGTCTTACCGTGGTCAACGTGGGCGATAATCGCCACATTTCGAATTTTACTCTTATCTTTCATCTTATTTTCCTCACCCTTTAAAGGCTAATTAAGGACCTTCCTCTCTGGAACGGCCAAAATCGTCGAGATTGGCGCTTTCTTCATGAGAACTCGCCTTCATCGACGAGCGAATCATGAAAAAACGCCAACATCGGCGATTTTAGACTTCCAGATGGTGGGCGGTATAGGATTCGAACCTATGACCTCGTCTACGTCAAAGACGCGCTCTAGCCAACTGAGCTAACCGCCCATAAAGTCTGTGATTATCTTATCACAAAAGCTCTTCTTTCGCAAGCACACAAGCTCAACGGCACAAGACGCCCCTCCACCGAGGCGTCTTTACCATTGCGCTTGATTTTATCTCAAATAAGAGTATAATACAGGCTATTGGGTCCGTAGCTCAGCTGGTTAGAGCACCTGCCTTTTAAGCAGGGTGTCGTGAGTTCAAGTCTCACCGGACTCACCATTTTTTTGCGAAAAATGTGAGGCCGGAAGATTTGAACACTTGAAAATCGAAGCCGGACTCACCATTTTTTTGCGAAAAATGTGAGGCCGGAAGATTTGAACACTTGAAAATCGAAGCCGGACTCACCATTTTTTTGTGAAAAATGTGAGGCCAAAAAGCCCACAGGACTCGGCCCTGCGGGCTTTTTTACTGCTAATCTTAGACTTATTCGTCCTCTTCAACTTTGATAGTTACTGATTTTTTCTTATTCTTCTTCGCCTTCTCGGCTTTCTCCGTTTTTTCAGCTTTTTTACGACGACTTTTTACAATAATTACAATCACGATAATTAATATGATCACACCACCCGCAATGGCTAGGCTCCACCATGGTAAATTAACCACAGCATGGCTCAAGATGGCCTCTTTTGCCTGCCCATCTGCGTTGATGTAACTAATTTTTTGTTCAACCGTAAAAATACCGTAGCCAATCGCCTCTTTGTCTTCAACCGAGAAACTCACCTCTTTACCCGGCAGAACATTCACATACTCTTCTTTCAAATCTTTCCATTCTGGTAAACCGAAGGCATTTTTGTAGCTCACGAGGTATTTTGCCGTAAAACCAGCCGTACCAGTGTTCTTAAGTGAAGCGCTCGCAACTACCTTGTCCCCCAAATTGATAAAGCCTACATGTTGATTAGTTATTTCGCCACCATACTTATATTCTTCCGTCACCACATCGGCGCGCACGGTCACAAACTTATCATCTGCTTCATTGCCATTCGAAACTTTAATCTTAGCATAATAAGTACCACCAGAAACTTCGCTCGGCACCATCAAGCGTATTACTAGTTGCAGCTTACCGTTCGCCTTAATGTCGAACTTGCGTTTACCGCCAGCAAAAGCTACCCAATCTAATGCCGAATGTTCGGTATCCGCATCTTCATAAGCTAAAGCCTCTACGCGCACAGTGACCTTTTCGCTCGTATTGTTGCGAATTGTAATACTCTTCGAATAACGGCGACCTAACTCTGTAATTTTTCCAAAAGTAATTTCCCCCTCATCCACCGTCAAAGCCGGCGGAGCAATATCCTCAGACTCCTCAATATCGCCACAATTTGTTGCATTTGGACCAGACGTTTCGCCGCCGATACAGTTTGTTTTCGCCTCCGTTGCGAAGGACGCTAAGCCACAGCTGGCGCTCAAGACCAGCGCAAGAATCAGGCCTAAGCAAAATGTTTTTTTCATCACTCCTCACTTCTTACTAATCTCATAATAGCACAAAAATATAAAATAGTTATGCATAAAAAACTGGGGCATACGCCCCAGTTGGACAGATTATTGGACGGTATGGAAATAAATTAAAGATCAAGCATCGAGCAGAGCGACTATCTCTCCTACTTGCTCCTCGTTCCACTCGATATGCTCTCCCAGGGAATAGATAATGCGTTCCGAAACTTTCGAGTCTGGATCTAAGGCGCCACTCAAACGCAGACAGAAGCTTCCGTTCCTATTCTCTTCCGGGTCATTGGCAAATTTTGCGTTGAAAATCACAGCTAAAAAATGCCTCTTGCCGTCACGCCATACTTCGCGCGCCAACATCATCGGCGAACCGCTCTCGGGGTCCTCGACCGCCACCATAATCGGTTCACCGGTGTGCTGCTCAGCTGCTAGTCTTTGGGCCAGCTCATAGTCGAATATGTTCCGATCAATACTGAGCACACCATACCTTGAATGATTCTCATTGTCGACAACAACAAACACGTCATCTCCGCGCCCCACCTTCAGAAGACTGCGCAGAGGAATTCGTAATAGCTCACCACCATACTTACTTTGGTATACCATTTGCCCACCTCCAAATGATTATGTTAAAATACCGCCCAATTGTCCCGTACGAAAATTGTAAAATATTTATTCAATATAATCAAGAGTTATAAAAGATAAGTGCTATTGACTAATCATTAAAATAATTTTATTATTATATCGTTCGCTTATGCGAATATTTTGTTCTTTAGCATTCACTGTCAGTTAGTTGTTCAATTATTCTCGATTCCATACAGATATAAAGGAGGGATTATGGATCACGGAACAGTATCAATTTTGATTGAGAAGTTAAACGCTGCCAAAGAAATCATTAATACGGCTATGCCAAACGACTCTACCTTCTCTACTGCTATCCAGAATATTGCCGAAATCGAGAAAATGTTACGGCAATCAGGATTGATTCAGATCGGCAAAGAATGGGTATACCCCGCCACTGGCTGGATTTCTAGCAACATCATCGACTTAAGAAACGCGGGCTTCAAGGTTCTTTCCAATGATTTTACCGTCAAAACTGTCGACGGGCACACCGTAAACGTTTTTTCGCACCAGGAAATAGATTCCTTAAGCCACGACATGCGCGCAAACAACCTCGCTCTTCCTAGCCTGAGCGATGCTAGCATCATGAGCGCAGGCACTTTCTTCACCAAACTCGAACGCGATCGGACCTATATGGCTCAAGGAGATGGTTGGATCAATCGGATGAGGACTATTGATACTCCTGGCGGACTCGGATTCCGCTATTACTCAGAACGCATCTCGATGGATTACAGCAATGATCATTGCAGAGTACGTTTCCGCACTATCGAATAAAAACCAACACAACTAACAACTAAGCACCTTTGTGGCCCCTGAGGTTGTTATCTCAGAGGCTTTTTTATGCAATTTTTTGCAAGAAAAAAGCAGCCCGAGGGCCGTTCTAAAAATTATGGTGCGCCCGACTAGACTCGAACTAGCACAGCCGTTTGAATAGCCACTAGCACCTCAAGCTAGCGTGTCTACCAATTCCACCACGGGCGCATTAGGAGCATTATAACACATTTACTTCTAAAAGCCAACCAAAGAAAAACCGCCGGCCCTTTTTAGGGGCCAGCGGCAAAGAACGTTGCTACTGGTTAGCTATTGCTAGCTATGAACTGTCGAATTTCCTCGATGTCGGCATCAGTCAGGGGCTCGTTTCCGGCGTAGAAGTCCGGATTCTCTCGCGGGCTCGGAAAGCTGAGCGACTGGCCAAACGGCTGCTTCTGAGCATCGTATGCTCTTCCGTACACGTGTACGCAGAACGACGGCTCAGTGCGATA
>JAGCSL010000086.1 GCA_017964115.1 Candidatus Saccharimonadota bacterium | reverse complement strand
GCGGCCCTCTTCACGATGACGAAATCGAATACAAAGAAGGCGAACTCGAGTAAGACGACGAACGCGACAATGTAACTTGCACCTTGCGCCCCGACCAGAAACGGCCGGGGCATTTTTCATGCATTTAAAAAGGCCGGTTCGCATATAGGAACCGGCCTTGTATTGGCTGATTAGCCAATTTCGGGGATGCCACTGATGATAGCGTTGACGATGGTCTCGTTTTCTTCCCGTGTTCCGCCAAGTGCGGCGACTGCGATGGAGTAGTCGCTTTTGTCGCCCTTCAGCTTGCGATCGATGCGCTTCAAGATGATAGGCGAAGCTTCCCAGCTAGTCTCAGGTATTTTCTTCTTGTCGAGCAAGCTTTTGTGCCCTGCAAAAAGATGTTCCTGCAGAAAAGTGCGATATTCTTCGTCTTTTTCGGCCTCGCCAGTCGCAATCATTGCAGAATATGAAAAACCGCATTTCATTCGACCGCTTTTGTCACGCACGATTCCGCGTACGTCTACGGAAGCCACGGACCGCCTCAAACACATCTCATCCTCTATTCGATCACGAGTGTCTTCCAACACTTCATTCACGACATCAATTAAGGTACTACCTAGCATAATCCCCACCTCCTTTATAGGCGAATCTATTGCTGGAACAATACTATTATAATAAATATATTACGCTGATGCTTTTTTATTTTTCTATATTTTTTATATTGATGGTATGCGTGCAGAGTATCAAAAAATTATTTCGGAGTTAAAAAATCTGTTGCATAGCAATCGTTATATTTCTTGTAGTGACATGTCCATGCTCTGCACGTCGCACTTTCTCGAACGGTTAAGTTGAATAAAACGTCTATATATAAAGTGACTATTGTCTTACCGAATGTGCCACAACCGCAAATTTATTAAAAGCATTTCGCGCCAAGAAATGATTTGCGCGGGTTGTAGGCTTGATGCGCAGCAGATTGAGGCGATTGTCGCGTGTGAAGATGCTCAGCTTGTGCTAGCTTCGGCCGGTAGTGGTAAAACTCTCAGTTTGCTCGGCAAAATTGGATATTTGCACAAAGAACTAAATATTCAGCCCGAGCAAATTTTAGCCATTTCGTTTACGCAAAAGACCGTCACCGAACTCAAAGAACGTTGCTCAGTAAAAGGCGTAGAAATAAAAACCTTTCATAGTTTAGGCAATAACATTTTGCATTTTTCTGAGCATCCTAGTCTTGGCGCTCGGCGCTTAATCAGTGATGTAGAAACCGCCACTTTTATCAAAAACTATTGCGAATTTTTAATAAAAAATGACGAGGCTTTTGCGCGAAATTTTATAGATTATTTATTGTTTTTCTTTTCTGCGCCCAGCAGTCCTGGCGATGTTAAAAACCATGCGAATAGGATTAGTTTTAATCGACTTTATTTGCGCTTATCATTACAAAATGCGCCAAACGAGCATATTCGCGTCAAAGACGAGCAACTAATCGCAAATTGGCTATATGTTCATAGTCTGAAATATGCATACAATCAAGAATATCCTTTTTCCGAAACAAAATATAAAGTCACTTATACTTTAGAATTGCCACAAAAAATTTACATTGATTACTTAATTATCGACCAAAAAGGTCATAGTATTTATGGCGCAAATTATTTACGTGATGCAAAATGAAAAGCGGAACTTCACGCAGCAAAACATACGAATTATATTGCCATTAATTCTTGGCGCTGAAACGATTGGAGTATTTTTACATTTTTAGAAAACGAACTTAAAAAATATCGAATCATTCCACAGCGGCGCAAAGATGACGAATTATATTATGGACTATGTCAAAACCCGACTTATCGAAAAGAAATTGAATCATTATACGGTATGCTTCAAACATTTTTATCGCTTCATAAAAATGGGTTATATTCGAATGAAGACATAAAAAAGCGCCTAGCCAGCGAAGATATCTATGCAACCAAGCGCAACGCATTGTTTCTAAAAATATATCAGCGCATCTACCAAGCCTACGAGTTATTTATATACAAAACACGTCGATATGATTTTGCTGATATGATTAATTCCGCCGAAGAATGTGTGCGCGAGATTCCAGAATGCGCATGCGGATATAAATACATTCTGCTGGATGAGGTTCAAGATTTATCGCGCAACCGATTCATGCTAGTACGCGCAATTCTTCGGAAAAATCCTGGCTGTAAGTTATTTGCCGTGGGCGACGACTGGCAATCAATTTATCGTTTTACGGGTAGCGATTTGGGGCTCATCCATGGATTCGAGAAAACCTTCGGACTAACGACAAGGCGAAGCTTAATTGAATCGACGCACCGTTTTGGCCAACCAACGATTCGAATTAGCTGCGATTTTATCCAGCGTAATCCGTTGCAATCGCACAAACTAGTGCGAAATATCCAAAAAAGCAACACGCCAATTTACGTGATTTTAAATAAGCCGACTAAAAATACCGAGGGGCAGGACGCCGAATCATTGCGGACTATATTACGTGCGATTATCGACAAACATGGTTCTGAAGTTGCTAAAACGAAGTCGATCCAAATTATTTCGCGCTACAACCACGACATTAATAGAATTAAGTCCGATGATTTTCAAATTACGGCCAAGGATGATGGTGGAGAAGTATTTGAAATTTATTGGCAGGATTTTCGGCTTGAATTTTGTTCCATGCACAAATCAAAAGGTATCACGCGCGATATAGTTATAGTACTAAATATGAATTCCGATTTAATGGGAATGCCGGCAACGCGCGAATCCGATCCAATTATTGACGCATTGCTTGCGGAAGACGATTCGTATCCTTTCGCAGAAGAGCGTAGGCTATTCTATGTTGCTATTACGCGGGCGCGTGAAGCTACGTATTTAATTGCAAATCGTAAAAATCCGTCGCCTTTTATTTTTGAAATATCAGACAGTATAAAAGAAGCTTATGGAAAGTTGTGCCCGAAGTGTCATACGGGCGAGTTAATAAAGAAACGCGGTCGTTTTGGTGACTTTTTCTACTGTTCAAACTACGCTTATGGCTGCGACTACCTCAAAAAAATCTAAGATGTTATAATTAACACATGGCAACTGCATTGCACAAGCAAATCACCCAAAACAAAATCAACACTATATTAATAATGTTGATCTTCGTGGCTATTATTGGATTAATCGGCTGGCTCTTTGCTTGGTTAGCAAACAACTCTGCAATCCTAATTTGGTGTATTGTCATCTCTGCGGCATATGCAGTATTTCAATATTTCTTCTCCGATAAATTAGCCATCATGAGCGCCGGCGCTAAAGATGCCGACGAGGATGAACATTCCCGTTATTTTCGTATTGTCAAAAAACTTGCCGAAGACGCAAAGGTACCAATGCCGCGTCTGTATGTTATTAACGATTCGGCCCCTAATGCTTTTGCGACTGGTCGCGATCCAGAGCATGCAGCGTTGGCGGTTACGTCCGGCCTACTCGATATTATGGACGACCGTGAATTGCGCGCCGTCTTAGGCCACGAAATGTCTCACGTGCGCAATTACGATATCCGCATTAGTATGATCACATTTGGGCTCGTGATGCTGGTCGGCTTACTGTCGGACTTCGGCCTGCGCGTCTTGTGGTACAGCGATCGCGATGAGGAAGATAATTCGCCGATTGGTATGTTATTTGTTTTAATAGTTCTAGTTTTGTCGCCAATTTTGGCCACAATTGTTAAAATGGCTGTTTCACGTCAACGAGAATATCTAGCCGATGCTTCATCTGCGTCTCTGACTGGCGATGCTGACGGTATGATTGATGCGTTACGTAAACTCGATGCACATAATCGTCCAATGCATCAGCAAAATGTTGCTACTGAGGCGATGTATATCTCCAACCCGCTGAAAAAATCCGTATTGAGCCGTTTCTTCTCGACTCATCCGCCAATTGAAGCACGTATAGAAAGGCTCGAAAGTGTCAAAAAATAAGACCAAAAAACCCAGCAAGCAAACCAAGACTAGCAAAACTGGTAAAACTCGCAAAGAACGCAAAACTTTCAAAGAAGCTTTTTACGAAAAGCGCGAAAAAATTTGGAATAAAAAACGTGCGCGTCTAAAATTGCACCATTCATTTAAACGCTCATATCGTGAAGATTATCAGCGCGAGCTACAAGCGCCTGGTCTGGTACAGCACGCCATGACAACCCTAAAAATCATTTTAAAAAACTGGAAGTTATTTTTGCCGCTTTTGATTATGATTGTGGCGCTCAATACGGCCTTTGTCGGACTCATGAGTGAGGAGACTTACAAAACTTTTCAAGATAGTCTTAAGCAGAGCTATAGCTCGCTCGAAGAAGGAGAGCTTGGGCGTTTTGCTGAAGCGGGGCTTTTGCTAATTTCGACTGTCACAACTGGCGGTTTAACGCGCGGCATGAACGAAGTTCAGCAAGTCTTCATGATTATTTTCATCGCGATTACTTGGCTGATTACAATCTATTATCTACGGCATTTATTAGCTGGGAATAAACCGAAGTTCCGTGATGGCGTCTATAATGCTTTGGCACCACTGCTGTCTTCGTTGCTCGTGATTGCATTGATATTCATCCATTTAATTCCAATCTTCGTATTTATTATTGTTTATTCGGCAGCCGTACAAACCGGATTCCTTGAAACTCCACTTTACGCCTTCGTTTTCTGGCTCTTCAGTGTGCTGTTGATTTTATTGTCTTGTTATCTTTTGCCGGTTTCTATTACAGCTCTGGTTGCGGTTTCGGTGCCAGGAATTTATCCAATGACGGCGATTAACGCCACGACCGATTTAATGCAAGGCCGCCGTACGAAATTCATCATCCGCCTTATTTTTGCAATTGTCTTCTTAGGGGTGATGTGGGTAATTGTGATGTTACCAATTATGTGGCTCGACCTTCTTTTGAAGAGCCAAATTGAATGGTGGGCAAATCTCCAGGCGCCGGTCGCGTCCTTCTTCCTGCAAGTTATGACCACCTTCTCGGTCATTTATGGTACCGCCTACAT
>JAGCSL010000085.1 GCA_017964115.1 Candidatus Saccharimonadota bacterium | reverse complement strand
ATCGACAATCTTACGAGTTTCAGGCCTAAAATCGAGATGACCTGAGAATTTTTTATTTTCGGTGTTTTCTTGGGTTTGAACAATATCGCTGGAAACTGTTACGGCTACTTTGGCGGTTTTGCCGTTTTTTGACTTAACTGTTACGGTTGTTTTTCCGTCTATAATGCCTTTGATAGTGCCAGATTGACTAACAGTAGCAACTTTAGGATTACTACTTGTCCAGGTAACGGTTTGATCGGCGGCATTTTTCGGCAAGACGGTCGCTTTAATCGTGACTGACTTACCCTTTTCTAGCGAAACTCTGGTTTCGCTCAATTGGATGCCGTTAACTTGTATTGGTTCTTTGACGGTGATATTGACGTTTGTTTTCGGGCCGTCTGCCGAGGCGATGGTAATTGTTGTGTTGCCGGGCTTTTTGGCCTCGACCTCGCCATCTTCGTCGACCGTGGCTACTTCCGAATTGCTCGATGCGTAGGACAGGTCTTTGTTTTGCGCGTAATCTGGGATAATTCTGGCCTTAAGTGTAATAGTTTGACCAGTTGTTAGTGTAGTTTTCGATATGGCGGTAATTGCTTTGACCTTCTTGCGATTTTCGCCAAAGGTGTCGTCTGGACTACTCGCGACCTTATCTCCGGGAGCATTCCCTTCGAGAGCTCCCACGACAAAGTTGGTGATTGCGAAAGCAGCGAGTGTTACTACAAGGCCAATAATGGAGTAAGTGATGGTGGCTTTGGCGTGTTTGATTTTCTCTGCTTCACCGGTGGAGGTCATATAATGAATGCCACCGACTACGATGAAGATGACCGATAAAATGCCGATCCATAGATAGACCGTATTGAGCACACTTTTGACGGTCTCCATCAGGGCGACTTCTTCGTCGCTTTCCGGTGTGCCGCAGATGAGCGGGTCGCTCTCGCCGGCAATCGTACAGGCGTCGTCGGCAAACACTCTTGGCGTTAAGAAAACTGCGGCCGCAAAAAGCACAGCTAATACTAAAGGCCAAATTTTATACCTCTTCATGCTTATGATTATACTAGATTTTTGGCGGAATGCGTTGATAATTATAGCCCCTCAAGAACTTTGCTTTGATCGATTTTATACTTACGTAATGCTTTCCAACGAGTACCATAGCCACCGTAGTCGCCCGTCATAGTTGCGCCACCGCGTTTTGTTTTCTTCTTGTATAGCTTTGAGTTCATGAAACGGCTACCGCCATCGTACATGATTACGTAGTCTTTATATACCTCGCCAACCATAGTCATATGATTAAAACTACCACTTTCATTGTAGAATAAGACAATATCGCCCACCTGTAATTCGCTTGTATTGTGGATTGTCTTAGTTGATATTTTCTGCGTTTTTAACTTAGTGAAGAACATGCTGATTGCGATATTGCAGTTAGTGCGGAAATGGGTGGTGGAATTCATCATATCATCGAAGTTTCCCTTTTTCGACGTAAAGTAGCCAGCGCCAGCATATTGTTTTCCGGAGCCTTTATAAAAGCCGTCCGATGAGCCTTTGCCCCATGTGTGGTAAGTTTTGCCATTATCGTAATCAATGCCCCAAATCGTCCAAAGTCCCCAAACATGTTCCGCCGCAGCTTGAATGTCGCAGGCGCTAGTAACTTTATATTTATTTTTGCCGCCGGCATTTATGGCGAAAATGCCGCCAAGATCCTTGAGATATGTGGTATAACCGCCACGTCTTTTGAGTTCTTCTTTAATAGTTCTGCTATTGAAGTCGGTTAGATGTTTTTTAATTATGGCGCGGGTGGCTGGACGAACATCAAAATTGCCAGAATGTTTTTTATTTGTATAAGCGATGCAGTTGTAAGTGTCGCTTTCGACAACGACTTTAATTACGGCCTTAACTTCCGGTAATTCATTCGCGACCTCGACGTCGGCCAGTGTGATTTTGTTCGGATTCTGATTTGAAGCGACGATTACTTTATTGCGTGCGGTTACTACGACGGTAGTTTCTTTGCCTGGGGTAATGGCTTTAATTTTGCCGGATTGGTTGACGGTGGCAACTTTGCTATCCTTGCTAGTCCAGATTAAGGTTTTGTCGTTGGCATTATTTGGTAGAGGTGTGGCTTTGATCGTAACGGTTTTGTTTTTCTTGAGTCTGACCTCACTTTTATCGAGCTGAATTGAAGTTACTGGTATTTGTTTCGTGATGGTAACTTTGGCCTCCGCGGATGGGCCATCGGCGGACTTAATTGTGATCGTAACTTGTCCGACCTTTTTGGTCTTCACGATGCCATTTTGGTCGACGGTAGCAATTGCTGGATTGCTTGAAGTGAAGGCTAGTGTTTTGTTTTTGGCATAGTCTGGTAGTACTCTGGTTTTAATCGTGAAAGAGTCGCCGACCATAACTGTAGTTTTGCTAATAGCTGTGACCGAACGTACTTTGTAGCGGTCTTCTCCAAAACTACCGCCACCCTCTTCTCTGCCGTCACTCTCGGTGTCGGCTACTGCTTCGCTGGGCGCTCTCCCCTCTAGTGCACCGATTACGAAGTTAGTAATAGCAAATGCCCCTAGTGTAACTATCAGGCCGCAGATAGAATAAGTAATTGTAGCTTTGGCACGTTTGATCTTTTCTGCTTCTCCCGTTGAGGTCATATAATTTATGCCACCAACTACTATAAAAATTACGGCGAGAATGCCAATCCATAAATAGACCGTATTAAGTATGCCTTTGACGGTCGCAATTAGGGCGACTTCTTCGTCACTATCCGGTGTGCCGCAGATGAGCGGGTCGCTCTCGCCGGCAATTTTGCAGGCATCGTTAGCGAAGGCTTTTGGCGCTAGGAAAACTGCAGCTGCAAAAAGTACAGCTAATACCAAAGGCCAAATTT
Source organism: Candidatus Saccharimonadota bacterium (assembly GCA_017964115.1). GTDB lineage: Bacteria > Patescibacteriota > Saccharimonadia > Saccharimonadales > Saccharimonadaceae > UBA2834. The sequence continues at coordinate 25 of JAGCSL010000085.1, read as the reverse complement.
TATACCTCTTCATGCTTATGATTAT
>JAGCSL010000084.1 GCA_017964115.1 Candidatus Saccharimonadota bacterium | reverse complement strand
GATGAGCGCAAGGGTGAGTTAGGCGGACTAAGCCGTGTACGTGCTATTACACAGGACGATTCGCACGTATTCTGTACGGAAGAACAGGTAGGAGATATCTTTGGTGAATTAATTGAGTCAGCTAAAGATCTCTATAAGCGTATCGATATGCAATTGAAATTGCGTCTGTCATTCCGTGATGATGGCGATGGCTATATTGGCACACCGGAAATGTGGGAGAAGGCTCAAAACTCTATTAAGGAAATGGCCGAGAAGTTTGAGATGGACTATTCCATTGGTGAAGGTGAGGCGGCAATGTATGGTCCAAAAATGGACTTTATGGCGGTGGATGCCTTGGGTCGCGAGTGGCAATTGGCGACAGTGCAGCTTGATTACGCAATGCCAACGCGTTTTGGTCTGGAATATACGGCCGAAGATGGCACGAAGAAGACTCCAATTATGATTCACTGCGCACTACTTGGCTCGATTGAGCGTTTCTTGAGCGTGTTTATTGAGCATACCGCAGGTTGGTTCCCATTCTGGTGCGCGCCAGAGCAAGTACGCATCTTAACGATTAATGATTCGGTAAATGATTACGTTTTGAAGATTCGCAAAGTGCTTGAAGGGATTGAGCTGAATGATCCGATTGAGCATAATAAGGTGCGTTATACGGTTGACGATCGCAATGAGAGCCTTGGTAAGAAGATTCGTGAAGCGACTAAGATGAAAATACCATGTGCGATTATTGTTGGACCAAAAGATGCAGAAGCAGGCGAAGTAAGCGTACGTTTACGTGATTCAGAAGAGAAAGTGCGTTTAGAAAACCTCGAAAACTTCGTACGCGGCTTATAAATAAAAATCCCCACTAAGTGGGGATTTTTTGATGCTTATGGTAAAATATCTATAGAAATAGGGAGGCAAAATGGCTAAAGAGATGGGCGAATTTGAGGAACGTCCGAAAATGCAAGAAGCAACCCCGATTCCTTTGCGAAGGCGTCGTCCGACGGGTTGGATTATTGCGACGATTGCGTTTGCAGTAATTGCGATTGCAGCGATTAGTTTTGTAATTATTGATAAAACATCATCTAAGCCCGAAGTGGCTAACGAATGCGTAAAAGATGATAATCAAACTGCAGAGAAAGAATTACAAGAACCGAAGCCGTCTGAGGGTGATATTGAAGAAGAACCGCAGGGTGGCAGTGAAGATGACGAAGAGGGAGAAAAACCTGAATCTAAGTCTGATGATGGAGCGGACCCGACGACTAACGTGTCGGAAAATGCTAAAACTTCTCCCGTGATTGCGGGGAGCACCGGGTTATTGAAAACGGCTTCTGTAGGCGATTTCTATATTACAAAAAGTGGCGAAGTCTATTTAGATCCGATCGATAAACCATTCGATAACGGCTATGAAACCGATTATCTCTTACGTCCGCGAGACTATGATCAAAAAAAGTTACCTGGAAAATATGGTAAATATACCATTACGAAAGATAATGTAGCAGCGATAGGGTCTGGTTTGTCGGATGGGAAAGCCCCAACAAAAGTAACTCTTTATGGCTATAAGCTTAATATATCTAATATTGTATCGATGTTTGGCCCATTGAACTTTGGACAAGCATGGAATGGCTATAACTATGCATTTGTGAGCAAGAGTGGAACAGTTGATTGGCTTAACATCGTGCCAGGCATGAAGACGGCAGATGGATACGATATGAAGGCGAGCTCTATATTAACGAAGAAAGTTGGCGGGCATGAAGGAGTAGCGAGCGTAATGGTTGCCTATAATGCTGGGGCAAACACTGTAGTATTTATTAAGAAAGATGGCGGCCATATCTGGTTGGGCTCCAAAATAACACAAAAACTTGAAGGTTTTTCCGATTAATTAGCTATCTTTTGAGAACCAATTATTAGAGATTTTGCGGTAAAATAAAGACATGTCTAAAATTTTGGATGGCTTAAATTCGGCGCAAAAAGATGCAGTGCAGACGATGTCGGGACCGGTGCTAATTTTGGCGGGGGCGGGTTCTGGAAAAACGAAGACTCTGACGCACCGAATAGCGAATCTGATTGCAAACGGAGTGGCGCCGTACGAAATTTTGGCTTTGACTTTTACAAATAAGGCGGCGCGCGAGATGCGCGAACGCTTGGCGAAGTTGTTAGATATGGATAACAACTTCAGTTTTATGCCGTGGATGGGGACTTTTCATTCAATTTGCGTGAAGATTTTGCGAATTGAGGCAGATAACGTTGGATTGTCGCAGAGTTTTGTGATTTATGATACGGACGACCGCTTAGCCTTAATTAAGCGCGCAATGAAAGAGTTGCACATCAATGACAAAAACATAAAGCCTAGAGCCTGCGAGGCGGCAATTTCGAAGGCGAAAAATGATGGCGAAGATCCAGATGAGATGCTTACTAAAGCTTTCTATCCAAATCAGAAACAGATTGCGGAAGTCTATGAACGCTATGAAGATATGCGCATGAAGGCAGATGCGGTGGATTTTGATGATTTGTTAGTGTATGTGGCGAAATTATTCCGTCAACGTACGGATATTCGAGCAAAATGGCAACGAAAATTCCGTCATATTTTGATCGATGAGTACCAGGATACGAACCATATTCAGTACGAGATGGTAAAGTTGCTAGTAAACGATGAGCGCAATATTTGTTGTGTGGGTGATGACTGGCAGTCGATTTATTCTTGGCGGGGAGCGGATTTTACGAATATTTTGAATTTTGAGCGTGATTTTCCAGGCGCGAAGGTGATTAAGTTGGAGCAGAATTACCGTTCGACGCAAAATATTCTTGATGCGGCACAAAAAGTGATTACTAAGAACGTGCAACGTAGCGACAAAGAGCTATTTACGGAGGCCGGTAAGGGTGCGCCAATTGAGATTCACGGTTCACGCGATGAGCAAGACGAGGCGCGTTATGTGGCGGGAATAATTAAGAAATCTGGGCGACCACTAAGTGATTTTGCGGTATTATATCGAACGAACGCGCAATCGCAAGCTTTTGAGCGGGCGTTTATGGACTACCAGATTCCGTATAAGCTGGTGGGCGGCGTAAGGTTCTATGACCGTAAAGAAATCCGCGATATTGTGGCATATTTGCATTTGATCGTAAACCCGCGCGATATTATTTCTTTTACGCGCGTGATTAATGTGCCGGCGAGGGGGATTGGCGAGAAGTCCGTGCAGAAAATTTTGGCTGGTGATATCGATGGATTGACGGCAAAAACAGCTAAAGCGTATCTGAAATTTACGGAAATACTGGAGGATTTGCGCAAAAAGAATGCGAACGGGGCAAATCCGGCAGATTTGATTGAAGAGTTATTGCGTAGAACGGATTATCGGGGATATTTGAATGATGGCGATAAGTTGAAAGCCGAGGAACGCAATGAGAACTTGACGGTGTTAACGGGCGAGGCGGGCGCCTACGCGACTCTGGACGAATTCTTGGCCGATGCGGCTTTGATGTCCTCGGCGGACGAAGAAGCAGGGAATAATGCGGTAACTTTGATGACTTTGCATGCTGCAAAAGGCTTGGAATTTCCAATTGTATTTTTGGTGGGCATGGAAGAGGGATTATTGCCGCATGTACGCTCGATGGATGAGTCGGCGGAAGATGTCGAAGAAGAGCGTCGTTTGGCTTATGTGGGCATGACGCGGGCGATGCAGGAGCTGTTTTTGACCTATGCGCAGTCGCGCTTTGCTTACGGAGGTAGGAGCTATAATTTTCCATCGCGTTTCTTGCAGGATTTAGGTTTTAATCCGTATGGAAACCATGATTTGGATGGCGATGGTTTTACGGATGACGATGACTTTGGCGAGGACGATTTTGGGGGCGGTTCAGATGGCCTATGGACGCGAAAGCCGAGCAGGCGGAGTTTTGCGCCAGAAGATTATAGCGAAGAAGGTTACGATCCGTTTCCGCCAGACTTGCCAGTATACGAATAATGTTGACTTTAT
>JAGCSL010000083.1 GCA_017964115.1 Candidatus Saccharimonadota bacterium | reverse complement strand
TCGTACATGTTGGTTGCTGGCTTTATCGCAATTGCTTTATTCTGTATCTTCTCCGCTGTAGCTCAGGCCATTTATGCTGGACTTGCATTCTGCGGATATTACCTTAAGTACGCTTTCGTTCCCAGCTTCCGGGCCGAACAGATCGCTATCAAGCGCAGGAAGCTCGAAGCTGAGCGCATTCGCCAGGAGCGCTTCGCCAAGTACGGCAACAGCGATCTCGTCCAGTATGGCGAAGAAGGCTGTGCCGGCTTAGGCTGCTCTGGCTGCCACTGTAACTGGTGTGGTTTCGACCGCCCGCCCTGCTACTAATACCGTCAATAAAGGAGGTGAACTAGTTGACCCCGCCCCGCCCTAAACAGCGGGGCTTTTTCCTATCAAAAAACTGCCCCATTTGGAGCAGTTTTTTTAAGTTCGCCTATTTCGAATTGCGCTTGTCTATGATTTCTTGCGCAATGTTCGGTGGAACCTCTTCGTAACCATTAAGCTCCATCGTAGAAGCGGCACGTCCCTGGGACATACCACGGAGATCCGAAGTATAACCAAACATGTTTGCAAGAGGCACGAAGCCGGTAATAACCTTGACACCATTCTCGCGGTCTTCCATGTTATCGATGCGACCACGGCGGCTGTTAAGGTCACCAATCACGTCACCCATGAAATCTTCTGGGGTGGTGATTTCAATCTTCATAACTGGCTCGAGCAAGACTGGACGAGCTTTCTTGATACCTTCGCGAGTGGCAAGTGCACCAGCAAGGTGGAATGCGAGCTCGGAAGAGTCGACATCGTGGTAAGAACCATCATAGAGGGTAGCCTTAACGTCAAGCACTGGATAACCAGCAATAACGCCACCTTCGAGGGTTTCTTTGATACCTTCCATAACTGGCTTACGGTATTCGAGAGGAACGACGCCACCTTTGATCTGGTCGATGAATTCGAAGCCTTTACCTGGCTCATTTGGCTCAAACTTGACCCAAACATCGCCATACTGACCACGACCACCAGACTGCTTGATATGCTTACCTTGAGCTTCAGCGGTACCACGAATGGTTTCGCGGTAGGCTACTTGTGGCTCACCGGTGTTAGCTTCAACGTTAAATTCGCGTTTGAGACGATCGATAATAATATCGAGATGAAGCTCACCCATACCAGAAATAATGGTCTGGCCGGATTCTTCATCGGTGTGAACGCGGAAGGTTGGATCCTCTTCGGCAAGCTTACCGAGACCGATCGCCATCTTCTCTTGGTCGGCCTTAGTCTTTGGCTCAACCGCGATGGATACTGGCGGATCTGGGAAAGTGATTGACTCGAGAAGAATTGGATGGGCCGGATCACAAAGTGTAGTACCGGTAGTAGTATCCTTAAGACCTACGACAGCGGCAATATCGCCAGCGCCGATTTCTTCGATATCTTCACGCTTATCTGCGAACATGCGGACAAGACGGCCAACGCGCTCTTTGTTACCAGTAGTTGCGTTAAGGATATATGAACCGGACGAAAGTTTACCAGAGTAAACACGGATGAAGATTAACTTACCGACAAATGGATCGGTTGCAATCTTGAATGCTAGAGCAGTAAGAGGCTCTTTTTCGTCGCTATGGCGAACCATATCTTCGCCGGTCTTTGGTGATTTACCAAGAATAGCTGGGATATCAGTTGGAGCTGGCAAGAAGTCAGTTACAAGGTCAAGAACCTTCTCTACGACAACACCGCGGCCGTCGCCACCGGTGACGAGGAAGAATTGACCATCAATAACGCGCTTACGAAGGGCTTTCTTGAGTTCTTCTGGAGTGATAGCTTCTTCGCCTTGGTCAAAGAATTTCTCCATGAGAGCCTCGTCGGCCTGAACGGCTTCCTCGACGAGCATTGAGCGGTAGTTCTTGGCTTTTTCAACCATGCCGGCTGGAATTTCGCCAACAGTAAGCTCATGGTCGGCATAATCTTTGTAGGTGTAAGCTTTCATGTCGATAAGGTCGACAACACCACAAATATCTTTCTCGAAGCCGATTGGAAGATGAATTGCGAAAGCGTTCTTGCTTAAGCGCTTGTGGATAGATTCGAGAGATTTGTAGAAATCGCCACCAATCTGGTTAATCTTGTTGATAAAGCAGATGCGTGGGATACCATACTTATCAGCCTGGCGCCAGACGGTTTCAGACTGAGCTTCGACGCCCATCTTACCATCGAAGACTACGACTGCGCCGTCAAGCACGCGAAGTGAGCGCTCAACCTCGGCGGTAAAGTCGATGTGGCCTGGGGTATCGATAATATTAATCTTGTGACCTTTCCAGTAAGCAGTAACAGCAGCGGAGGTAATCGTAATACCGCGCTCCTTTTCCTGTTCCATCCAGTCGGTAGTGGCACCGCCGGTGTCACCCTTAACGAGGTCAATTTTGTGCTTGAGGCCAGTACGATACAGAATAGCCTCAGATGTGGTGGTCTTACCGGCATCGATATGAGCAATAATGCCAATATTGCGATACATGGATAAGTCCGTTACTTTTTGGTTTGCCATATAGTTCCTTTAATTATTTTTAGACAATAGCAATAATAGCTCTTGTAAGCGTTTGGATTTATCATAACATATTTTTAAAAGTATTGAAAGAAAAAATCGACCCCGGGCGCATTGCCCGAGGCCATGTATGTCGTGTCCTTTCTGCGCTTAGCGCTTGATGAGGCTGGAGCCTACTTTGCCGATGGCCTTGAACAGGTTCGCGGTTCCTTTCAGCGAGTAGTAAGTAGCGCCACAGGCGACTACGAAGAATGCGGCGCATCCGCCGACAATCGTGACTACCGCGAAAGCATCCATGAGCTTGTCGTGAACCATCTCTTTCTTCTGTTTTGTCATGTCGTCTTCCCCTCCCTCCAGAAAATCGTCTTCGGTTATTTCGCCATCCTCGAAGCAACTCTCATCGAGAAATTTACGACTATGCAAGTACGAGACGACTCGAGTCAGACGATTCTGTTTCTTTTTAGACATAGCATTCACCTCCATAACGGAGTGGCCAGCGAAACTGGCAGTTGATAGGTGCGCTGTAGGCATAGAACACGAAAAAGCCTCCAGCTTTTATATTTAAGCATAGATTCTGTCGTATGTCAAGTTTAGCGGCAACCTATGATAGTTTCACCTTTTGAGTTTTTGCAATAGGATTTGGTGCGGCCACAAAAATCTAAGTGGATGAAATATTTCTCTTTCCCGTAACGACGTTCAAAATCAAAAATGCCCTTGCGACTAGTCTTTTTAACTTTAAGATTGCCGTTAATAAGCACTGGGTCAGTGCGCCAAAGTTGCGTAAGCTTGCGATAGAATAGCAATACCGAATCCTCGTCTCCCTCCTGGAGCATATATTCGCCCCAGTCAATCGGTTGACGAGCATTGTCGCGCGAAGACAGCTTGACTTGCTTCATGGCTTGGGCTTTAGTTTTACCCTCTTTACGCAAACGACGATAAATCATACGCGACTGGACGCCTGGATAATCATTAATATTGTTACTAAGATTAGCGTTAGGGGTGCCAATTTCTTGGCCCTGATAAATACATGGAAAGTTACTCGGCAAGAGGAATTGCATCATTGCGAGCACTTTTGGATCGGCATTGAAGCGCGACGGCGCGCGAGGTGTATCATGAGATTCGATAGCAAGCGAGAACTTTTCTTCTTGGCTCCATTTGGCCAATTTACGGAACCATTTGCGATAATTCAGTGGATAGAAACGATCTTTAATAGATAAGAACGTATCCGCGACGTCGAGCGTGCCAACATTAAAAGCCGCGTCGAAAGCCTTGCGCGTAAGCTCACGAAAGCGCGCGTGACTCATGAATTCGCCACCAATTGGTTCGGCGATGGTAAAAATTTTGCTAGAACTGAGCAGTTTTTCGAGAATGGCGACCGTTTCTTTGGTTTGATAGTAATTAAAGAAGCCAGAGATACGCGGCAAAATGCCGGACTTGAGCGCGTCTTCGGCTAGGACATTGGCGGAGTCGACCCGAAAGCCCACTACGCCATGATCAGTCCAAAACTTGATAATATCTTTAAACTCTTTTACTACGCGAGGATTACTGAAGTTCAAGTCTGGTTGCGTACGATCATACAGATGCAGATAGTACTTGCCACGGTTTGAATTATAGTCGAAAGCTGGGCCACCAAAGAACGAATCCCAGTTGAGCGGTTTATCTAGCCAGACGTAATAATCCTTATACCAGGGGTCGTGACGTTCGGATTTTTTAAACCATGGGTGCTCAGAGGATGTGTGATTAAGTACAAGATCCATGAGAATGCCGATATTATGCTTTTTGGCCGTAGTAACTAGCCTATTGAAATCGGCCATATTGCCAAAACGTGGATCAATTTTACAGTAATCCGAAACATCATAGCCGCCATCTACCCATGGACTTTGAAAAATTGGACTGAGCCAAATATAGTCTGGTTGCAATTCAGCGATGAGGGGAATCTTATCAGTAATATCACGCAAAGAACCGATTGCCGTAGGATAAACTTGATAAATCAGCTTGCGCTTTTTCATAACTTTATTTTAGCACAAGCGTTTTTATTAGTGGGCGCCACCATCACAGTAATCTGGCATCTTCACATTGAAATCATTAATATCGTAGCCAAGATTTTCGAGCCAATCGGCAACTTCCGTTAATGCCTCATCTTTTATGGATTGTTTTTTACAGGCGTTAATTGATATCTCATATTCATCATCGATGCGCTTATTAAATGTATAGTCCACCCTAGTTTTTGCAGTTGTTCCATAGTGCGGCAAATATCGCTTATCTAACGAAAGCGGATTGCGTTTTGGCGAAACGAAGATTGAGCTATCATAGCTATACAATTCGTCGCCATTATTACTAATTTTAAGTTTAAAATCTTGCCCTTCTGTCTCGACAAAACAATGATATTTATTCTTTTCGACCGAGATAAGATCAAATTCATATTTACCCTCATTCGCCACAAAGCTGGTCTTGTCTAATGATAGACGAACATCGCCATACATAGAACCGAAGTACTGTATTATAACTCTATATAATTTATTGTATGCGCCATCGGTCATTCCGGACTCGCTTAGCTTGACCATGTTTGGGATTCCGGCGGAATTATAGGCAGTCACAAGCGTATTTCCATCAATGATGCCGTTTGCGCTCTGAATATCTGTACAATCAAAGTTCTTATATATTTTGTCATTTTCTCCGACGCAGCCAATTTGAACTGGGTAACCCGATAGGTTTTTCTCGTAGGCCGTGTCGACAACCCATTCAACTTGAACGTCATATGATTGCTCAAGTGATTCGATATCAACAATAAAATGCGCAAAATAAACGTTCGTATCACGATCCATTAGACTAGTTACCGTCTGGCTCTCTCGCACTTTGGCGCCAGTCGTTGGAACTTCTTGATCGTAGGGAATATTTACGCGCGCGGTCTGATATAGAGCCTGTTGAACACGCTTTTTGGCACTGCCTGGCATATTCTGAATCTTTGAAGATAGATTGCTAACCGTCAGTTGCTTGTCGGCATGTAAGCTATCGCTCCAAGCTTTAATACCAATTACGAGCGCAACAACCATAATTAAGCCAACGAACAATAATACGATAGTTATCGGATTAACTTTGATAATTGGCTCATATTCATCGCTATTTCTATTCGTTGCCATAATCGCCTCCTATAAAGTATCCATTAAATCTTGTAGTTTATCTGCTTGGAAATGATTGCCGAAGTAAACAAAAGTGTCGCCGTATACTGTGTTTTCAAAATACGACATATCGCGCTCGATGGCTGCCGTATAATCAGCTACGCCCCAGGCCGCTTCAATAGTAATTACTTTACTATTCTGCACCCCCACAACTGCCCCTGTGTGACCGCATAGAGCGGAGCCACACATTGTTTTACCTTTAGTTACAGAGAATAGTCCCCACGGCTGCGGTTCGGTTCCAGATTCGAGCCCGGAAGCCTTCTTCGTATTAGCTGCGACATCCCTACCGTTTCCTTCGCCAAACTTTGCATCTGTGAACGCATTCGTAAACCAGCGGCTTAACGACACACAATTCCATTTCGTCATCACAGTTTCTGTGACGCCTGGTACATTATACGGTCCACCAACCGTAGTTCTATAATATTTCGCAAGTTTTTCTGCCTGCTCGAGCGTTAGGCCGCCCTCAATCATGGAGTTTCTGCTCTTGCCACATTGGTCTTTACCGGAACCCGCACCCACCTTTTCAAGTGCGTCGGACAACATTGGCCAAATATTGCCTGTATCGGTGTGGTCATTATCTGGCACGTGCATATGTGCGGCAATACCGGTGGTGTTCTTGAATTTGTCACCCGGATCGCCGGCCGCAAAACGAACTGGTTTTTCCCATTCAACACTGGTATCAAGTTGAATGCCTAGCTCGGAGCCGATACCGACTAATAGCGTCGCAAGATAAATCCACTCTTCGTCGCCATATGATTCCTTGTCAAATATATTCCACTGCTTACCGAATTGATTATCGCCTGTACCGATAATTTCAATTTGAATACCGGCTGTTTTGTCATGTGAAGCCACAGCATCAGACGGTTGATTAATTGAAAAATGCTGAAAGACTTCCTTCTTTGGCAAATTAATCGTGAAATGGGCTGGATAACCGCCACCATAAAGCTTTAGGCCACCACCACCACCTTGGTCGGTACCAACTGTATAGTGAAGGGTTATTTTATTCGCTTTTCCGCCGGTAGCAAATTGGCCAGTATGCGACGAGTCTTCTAGATTGAACTTACCAGCCGCGTCGGCCGCAACGGCAGATTCTTTATTATAGCCGTCCATGCCGCCAGTGATCCAGCCGTCTTGCCACGTGATGTTAACCATGGTTTTGTCGCTACCGTCGCTGCCGCCAGTTTTCGTAATGCCCTTGGCGATCACTTTCGCAAAGAGCTTCTTGCCTTCGTCAGTCGGATGGCACCTCTGGTCACTACCGATATTAATATACTTGCCCGGCTCGCTCTTTACAGCATTAAACCAGTCGGCGATTACAATATTCTCGTAACGCGCTGCCGCCTTCTTAACTTCCTCATTTCGTTTAAGCGTTTGGTCCGTCGGGCCGCTCAAGTCGCTTTTTGAAATATATTCCGTCATTAAAACGACTTTTCTCTTTTCGCCAGTTACCTTGATTAAATTATCGACTGCATCTTGAGTAACGCCGCCATTGGTACCCATCGCAAAGACGACAATATCTCGCATTGAACTGCCTTTAGCCTTGAGACGATTTACGCCGCTTTTACCGAAGCTAG
>JAGCSL010000082.1 GCA_017964115.1 Candidatus Saccharimonadota bacterium | reverse complement strand
TGCATTAGGCGTAGGAAAATAGCTTTGACGCCAAAATGGGCTGTCGCTCGATATTTCAAACAACGCAAACGAGGCACCCTTCTTTTGGCCATGCGGATAGCTCACGGAATCAATGACATTACCCGCAGAATCTTCAACACTTACTAGATTGAAGGAGGTGGGATTCTTCGTTAGTGCGAGCTCCGAATCTTGAAGTAAATAATATACACCCGAAGCTAATAATCCCTTTAATTTGAAAGTGGTGTTCTTGTAGTGAATCGAGCAAGTCTCGAGCGGAATTTCGTTTGGGGTAGGATTATATAATTCGATAAACTGTTCAGAAACGGAATCGATGTAGTAACTAAAAATTTCGGTAATAATTATCCCCTCACAGCTTGGTTCTGGAGCTGAATTATCGGTAGTCGTTAGTTCTGAAAGCGCTTCAAAATTGGGTTCGGGATAGTATTTCTCTGACGAGTAGATTACATCTTCCTCGCAATTATCGGCACAGCGCACGAGTGAATAATTATCCTCGAATTTGGTGGCAAATTTTGGATAATTTGCGGCGCAGGTAATCTTGCCCCAGCAAATCTCATCAATTTTCGCCTCGCCCTGGTACAGCTCTAACATGCCGGCCGTAGAAGCAAGACCAGAACTGCCAAAGTTGTAGATATAATAGCTTCCATCGGCTGTATTAAACTGCGGATTGACGGTAGCTCCTAATATAAGACGCTCCGCCGAGAGCAATAAGTTGTCCGAAAAGGTGATTTCCCCACCATAATTGCCAGAACTATTTGTATAAACAATTCGATACGACGCAAGGCTTAGATTTGAATCAGATAAGCGCTCAAGTTCAATATAATCGTAATTTTGACTAGAAGAATCATCCTTGTAACCGGCGTTTACCGCATAAAAACGCAATGACGGTGATGTGGTATCAGCGAAAGTCGGCAAGGAAATAGCCACAAGATTAAATATGTTAAATATGAGTCAGATGAATAATTTTTTCTTCATATTTTTAGCATAGAAAATCTTATAAAACATCCCAAGCATAAGTGCAATATTTTCCTAAGCATGCTAAACTGTAAACATGAGCGATTTATTAAGTATCGCTACGATTATCCTTGCGGGTATTATTCAAGCTTCCCTGCAATTAGGTTTGGGTGGCCTTGTTTTGTTGTATCACTCGAGTATGGGACGCCATCAACGCCGTAAAACTCGCTACTTAGCGAAGAGTTATATTTGGGGCGCGGTTGCAATTAGCTTCGCGATGGCGTGCACGGGCGCATTCTTAATTCAGAATTATATCGACAAAGCCTATCGTCAAGAATGGATGGTGGTTTGCATTGGTATGTTAATCGCCTGCGCTTTCGTAATGTTGCTTGGTTACTTTCGCGATGGACGCGGCACGGAATTGTGGCTACCAAAAAGCTTTTCGCGCTTCGTCACGCGAAGGGCTAAAGCTACTAACGATAATGTCGAGGCGTTTTCGCTCGGCATGCTCAGTGCTTTTGCGGAATTTCCAATCACATTAGCTATCTATTTTGTAGTAGCAAACTGTTTATTGAACGTGCAATTCCCGTTGTTGGCAGCCCTGCTCTATGCCTTGATCGTGGCGATGCCAATGGTGGTCCTAAAATTGTGTATTAAATCTGGCAAGAATATAATCGCAGCTCAAAAATGGCGCATCAACAACAAACGGTTTGTGAAGATTTTCTCCGGTAGTGGCTTTGTGGTCTTAGCGCTATTCATTGTGGCGTTTTGGGTGATGTGATGGGCAAAAAAAGAATTACTTACGAATATACGCATGATGGTATAAAAGAAAGTATTTTACGTCATGCTAAGGCATTACGCTTGCCAGAAGGTTGGGGTGAGCAAGTTGCTGAACGTGTCGCAAAAGCTACGGATAAATGGATCGACGACAAGGATATTGTCACCGAAGACGATCTACAAAATTTTATTTGCAAAGAGCTTGAAGAGATTAGCCCAGATATCGCTTTCGCTTATCGAAATCATGATAAAATAATATAAGATGAGTAAGTTCGATTATGACCTTGCGGTCATTGGGAGCGGTGACGCAGGAGGTAAAGCGGCGTTAATTGCAGCCGAATCAGGACAGCGCGTAGTCTTGATTGAAGCAAATAAATGGGGCGGCTCCAGCCTCAACTCAACAAATGTGCCTTTGGGTGCATTGTTTCATGCCTCTCAAATCTATAAAAAAGCTTTGGAAGGCGGCAAATTTGGCATCTCGAGCAATGGTCTGCGTTATAACTATCCAACATTGAACAACTGGAAAAACACCGCCATGCGACGCGCAAAAGCAAACAGCAAGGCAGAATTTGAAGAAAACGGCATCACCTGCATGAAAGGACGCGGACGTTTTATCTCTAAAAAAGAGTTGGCCGTTGGAGATGAAGTAATTTGCGCAAAGAAATACTTGATCGCAACTGGCGCCTCAATTTTAGACACTGGTATTAAGATTCCGGAAAATGTCGATTACTGGCTGCCAGAAGATTCTCTAAATATCCTCCGTCCTCCAAAAAGCATCTTTATTATTGGCGCAGGCTCGACTGGATGTGAATTTGCACAGTATTTTGCCACACTCGGAACCGAAGTAATTATTGCCGATATTGCTGGTCGCTTACTCCCACGCGAAGATGAAGAAGTTGGTCAGGTAATGGACGATATCTTCAATAAAGACAAGATTAAAGTTTTGACGCAATCGCGCGTGATTGCGCTCGAAAAAGATGGTCAGACCAAGAAGGTAATTTTCCTACGTGGCGGTCAAGAAAAATCCGTCCGCGTTGACGAAGTACTGATGTGTACTGGCAGTGCGCCGAATGTTGATATTGGGCTTGAAAATGCGGGCGTAAAATTCAACCGCAGCGGCATTAGTGTTGATATCACAATGCGCACTTCGCAGAAGCATATTTATGCAGCTGGTGATGTAGTAGGTGGGCACAGTTCCACCGAAAAGGCCGAGATGGAAGCGCGCGTCGCAGCAATGCATATTGTGGGTAAATCAAAAGCGATTGCGGATTACCGTGGCATTATGCGTGTAACGGATACTTATCCAGGCGTCGCGCAAGTTGGCGAAACTGAAGATGATTGCATTCGCGCTGATAAAAAGATCAAGAAAGTTGTTGTGCCGCTTGATACAATCACGAAAGCTAACACCTCTGACAATCATAATGGCTTCATTAAGTTGCTAGTTGCAAAAAAGACCGACAAATTGCTCGGAGCAACTATCGTGGCACCACATGCAGCAGTATTAGCGCAAGAATTAGCTTTCGCGCTCTGTTATGAATTGACGGCCGACAATATTGCACTTGTGCCACATCCAGCCAATGAGTGGAACGCGCTGATTCGCGAAGCGTGCGAGAGAATCTAGAAAATGGCAGAAGAGACTTTGCCTAAAGAAACAAAATCATCTGTTAATAAATGGCTAGTCATTGCCCTATCATTCTTTGTTGTTGCGACTATTGTGCTAGGGGTATGTCTACTTATTAGCAATACCGCCAAGAAAGAAGGCACTCCGCAAAAAGTCGCCGAAGAATCCGCGCAAACTTCTGAAGAAGGCGAAGAGGAAGCGGAGAAGGAAGACGAAGAGGATACGGAAGAAATAAAAACTGATGGCACAACTTTAGAGCAAGTTCAATCTGTTTATCACGCAGCCTATGTCGCTATCAATGGAAATAAAATAATTGATTATAATAAACCAGTCACGATTGAAATGGGCGAAAAAGATACGTTTGGTGGGGTTGTTAAAACTGAGGCTTATGAATTAAAAACAAATAATCTG
>JAGCSL010000081.1 GCA_017964115.1 Candidatus Saccharimonadota bacterium | reverse complement strand
GGTTCGTGTAAGTTCTGAGAAGAGTTTTGATTCATAAAAATCCTTTGCAAGTATTGCGATTAATAAGTTGTATGGGGTGACGCAATATTGGCGTCGATTTTTATGAATCTGAATCAGGGGCCGAAGCATGATTCGATTAAGACTATTATAACATGGACATATCGCTTTTGCACTTATGCTAAAATGTAGGCATGAAGGTCAAGGATGTTTTCTTATGTTTTGCGATGTTTTTGCTAATATGTACGTCAACTATTGCACTATCGCTACCGACGTATGCTGACGATGCGTGTGACATTGCTGGGGTTGATGATTCTTTAATCTGCGGAACGCCAAATTCAAACGAAGAGGAAGCACTTCAGGGCAAGGTTAAAAGTGTTTTAGAGACAGTATATCTTTGGCTTGGTATAATAGCTGTAATCGTAATCGTAATTGGCGGCATCCGCTACATGACTTCGACTGGCGAAGCTGAAAAAATTAAGCGTGCAAAAAGCACGATTACATATTCTATTATTGGATTAGTTGTGACCTTAGCGGCTTTTGCAATCACGGAATTTGTAATTGGCGCATTGGATGGCAAAACTCCGGACGAAACAGTTGCCGAGGAAACTAATGAGCCGGCTAAGTCTGATGTAGTCGAAGTAAAATCTATTACGATGTTATCCTATACGCGCGTTTATGTTGGAGATAACGTTAAGTTGAGAGTGAAAATTGTGCCCGATTACGCTACGGATCGAACGATCGGTTGGTCATCAAGTAATGTAAGTGTGGCGACGGTGAATGGCGGTATAGTAACGACAAAAAAAGAAGGTGTTGCCACTATAACCGCTAGAACATCTAATGGAAAAACCGCATCTAGCAAAGTCACTGTAGTCAAAAAACCGGAAAATAGTAGTAGTTCTGGTAGTAGTGGTAATGACGGAAAAGTGGTCGATCCTGATGCGGGCGTAACTTCTATTGTTGCTAAAGAAACAAGTATTTCTGTCGAAAAAGGACATACAACGACGGTTAAAGTTACGGTTAAGCCGAAAAGCGCTAAGAATAAAACGATCTATTGGGAATCGAAAGATAAAACGATAGCAACTGTGGATGATCAGGGCGTTATTAAGGGTAAAAAAGTTGGCAAGACCAAAATCATTGCCTCGTCCGCAAATGGCAAAACTGTCAAAATTAAAGTAAAAGTAACAGACTATGGTGGCGACGGTGAGCCGATTAAGGTCACGGATGAATTACTAAAGAAGCTAAAGTACTATCATCAAGGCCAATATGGCTCGAGCGACTATAAGGTGTCCTGCTTAAATCCGAAGTTTAGTGGTGTTGGTAACGTATCTTGTGGTCTTTCGACCTATATGGCGGGCGCATATGCGTTAACGCGTAATAAGATTGATTATATGACTTTCGCACGAGAAGCTTGCAAGACGCATTTCTTTAATGGTAGTGGTGCTTCGTGGGAAGTTGTCGATCGTACTGCGCTTAAGAAAAAGAAATACCAGAAAGAATATGGCGTCAAAGGTCAACATGTTGCAAATACTTGGAGCTCAGTTGTGGGCGAATTGAAAGAGGGGCATCCGGTAGCCTATATGGTGAGTCATGGCGCGACAACGAATGGTAATGGGCACTTTATCCTTCTATTGAGCTATCGCAAGAAAAAAGACGGCACGCCACAAGTATATATCTGGAATCCGAATCAGATGGCGGAAGGTTGGCACAATCGAGAATTTATTGAGGCTAATGTAATTAATCGTTTGCGAAACGATCCTGGATGCTTGCCGTGGGCAATGTCAAAAGTTTAATTATAGACGAATATATAAATCTTCAATCGCATCACTTAACTCTTCGTAGGAATTTGCAATGCCGTCCGAGTAGTGGACGAATTCTTTGTCGTCATTTTCGAAGATTTCGTGATAGCTATTATCGCGGTAAGCATGATAGACGATATCGTCGACGGTCGCTAATTCATTGGTCTCGCTGATAGAGTCAACCACAAAGGTGATGAATTCGATAGTATAACCCGTATAGTCTTTATTTAAATCAATTGTTGTTGTGGCGATATAGCTACGAGTTTGGCCGCTTTTGTCAACTTTGAAATGTTTCGTATCGACTTGCCCTTTTTGGAGTAAAGTTTCGAGACTTTCTAAAGACATATCATTGTCCATGTTGGCGTAGATATTCAGCGTTTCGCTATATTCATCGTTACGAATAAAAGACATTTCGCCCGGGTCGATGGTGGTACTATTGATTTCTTCTTCGGTCGCTATAGATAGTTGGTCGTTGTTAGAGCTGTTGGCTGCCACAATAATAGCTATGACGGTAGCGATAATAACGGCAACAACAATAGAAGTAATAACGATTAGTTTCTTTTTGTCCTGAAAGAAATTTGTTTTGATTTGCTCGGCTTGGGCCTCTTGCTGGCCGCTAAAGCTAGTTGGAGTAATACCTTCGTCATTCATTAACATAAGTATAATACATTTTTTGAGCAACAGAAAAGACCGTAATAGTCAGCTCGCGTGTATGTGGGTAGCCGCGAGCGGCTATTGACGGCCTTTTCGGCTCGTGTTAACGCTTGCTGGTTACGGACGATAGATAATTTTTCCGGTGCCGTGGCACGTCGGGCATGTGGAG
>JAGCSL010000080.1 GCA_017964115.1 Candidatus Saccharimonadota bacterium | reverse complement strand
TTGCAACATGTCGTTGATGGCGTGGTCGACGTCATAAGGAACATCAACTTGCTCATAAGTGGTCTTTTCTGGAGTTATATCCAAGATACCTACGCTGGCCGCCTCGATACCGATTGGACAGCCAACGCTTCCGGGATTGATAAATAGCTTGCCGCTACGTGTCTTTACAATACAGCGAATGTGAGTGTGTCCGAATAAATAGATATCAGCGTCGATGTTGCTGAATAGTTGTTTAGCTTGTGTACTATCGGGACGATAATAGAACTTGCGATACTTGCCTAATTGGTCGAGGGGATAATGCGAAACATAAATAGACTTGCCGGCAACTTTAATTGTTTGCTCACGCGCGAGTTGACGCAGGTAATCGATTGAGTCGGAACTGATTTGCTCATGATTCCACTTGAATAAATCAATAATTTCCCGAGGTAGTTTATCGAGATTTTCATCGTTATGATTATAAACTGGAATTTCCTTCAAAAGATAATCCTCGTGATTACCCTTCACGATGGCTAAGATTTGATGCTGGTGTTCTTTCAGAAGCTGAATACATTCTTCTGGATGAGCACCAAGACCAATAATATCGCCTAAGCAGATGACTTTTTCTACTCCACGGTCTGAAAATTCCTGAAAGACGGCGCGAAGAGCGTCAATATTGCTATGAACGTCAGAAAAAATCCCAATGCGCAAATCAATCTCCTCTATTTATTTTTATAAAATAATAATATAATTATATCAAATTTCTTATGTTTTGTCAAGATGGCTACAATTCTCCCCAATCGTGGCCGGTAGTAACGTCGACGGCGAGTTTAACTGGTAGTTCTGGCGCAACGCTTTCCATGGACTCTTTAAGGATTTTTGCAACCGTGTCAGCTTGCTCCTCTTCGCATTCAATAATCATCGAATCGTGAACTTGCAAAATCAGCTTGGCGCCCTCTGGCAGCTTGGCGTCGACGGCAATCATAGCTTTCTTCATTAAGTCGGCTTCGGTGCCTTGGATTGGCATGTTGCCAGCGGCGCGTTCAGCGGCGGCGCGGACGAGGTGATTTGGCGCGCCAAGATCTGGCGTTGGGCGGCGGCGACCAAACAAGGTTTCGACATAGCCATGCGTGCGACCAAATTCGAGCGTATCGTCGAGATATTTACGCATTGGCGCACGGAGCTGGAAATAGCTATCAATAAACTGTTTCGCTTCATAGAAACTCATGCCGGCGGCATCGGATAGGCCTTTTGGACTCATACCGTAGAGTACGCCGAAGTTAATGACTTTAGCGGCGCGACGTTGAGCTTTGGTGACCTGTTCCATTGGAATATGGAAGGCATCGGCGGCGGTCTTAGTATGAATATCTAGGCCAGCATTAAAGTCGTCGATGAGTTTTTGGTCGCCAGACAAAGCGGCGGCTAGACGTAACTCAAACTGAGCATAGTCGGCTGAAATGAAGATTTTACCCTTGCTCGCTACGAAGCAGTTACGGATGCGCTTACCGTCATCGCTGCGTACCGGAATGTTTTGTAGGTTTGGATTAACGCTCGAAAGGCGGCCAGTAGCGGTAACATCTTGAGTATAGGTAGTGTGAATACGTTGGTTACTATCGGCTAGCGTTGGTAGCGGGTTGACGTAAGTACTGAGGAGCTTCCCTACTTCGCGGTAGCGCTCGATGAGCGGGATAATTTCGTGTTTGTCACGAAGCTTATCGAGCTCCTTAGCGCCAGTCGAATAGGCGCGTTGAGTCTTTTTGATGCCTTGTGTTGGTAGGCCGAGGTCTGTAAAGAGTACTTCGGAGAGCTGAATTGGCGAGTTAATATTGAAATTCTTGCCAGATATTGTATAAATTTTTTGTTCAAGTTCGCTTATCTCTGTGGAAAACTCTTTGCGGAGCGCATCGAAGCGTTCTGGCGCAATGGCGACACCCTCTTCTTCCATTTTATATAGAACCGAAATGAGCGGCATATCGAAATCAGTGGCAATCTGTTCAAGTTTCGGCATAGCCGCGAGCTGTTTACGTTGTGCGATGTAGTCTTCTTTAGGGTCAGAAAGGTCAACTAAGCTCATCTGATCCGTCTTGCGCGCAAGCGGATCTAAGAGAAAATCCACTTGTCCAAGATCCCAAAATGGTCTTCCCTGTAAGATTTCAGTGGCTAAATCGGGATTATCGTGCATGTCTGATTTAACATTGCGCGAAATGTATAGGTTTTCGGGGATTTTAACCTCAATATCGGCTGGTGGCGGCAAAATGTTGGTCGGAATTTGCCCTGGCTTCGGCGTTGTTTTTTTGACAACAGGCGCTTTTTGTGGTGTTGTAGGTTTGACAACGGTGTTTTCGAGCTTAGTATTCGGGAAAATCTTCACGAATTTGCGAATTAGAGAGTTGAACTGTAGCTTTTTGAGTTCTGCGACGACCTTCTCGGGGCTAAAATCTGCCAATTTGGTAGCTTGCGGGTCAAATTCTAATGGTGCATCGAACTGGATTTGCGCAAGTTTCTTGCTGATGAAGGCTAACTCCTTCCCCTCGCGAAGTTTATTTCCGACGGCGCCCGTAATTTCGTCGATGTGATCGTAAAGGTTTTCGAGCGTGCCATAATCTTGCAGTAGTTTAACGGCGCCTTTTTCGCCAATGCCCGGAACGCCCGGAATATTGTCGGAAGAATCGCCCTTGATAGCCTTGAGGTCGAGGAACTGATCTTTTTTAAGACCATACTTAGCTTCGACGTCTGGAATAT
>JAGCSL010000012.1 GCA_017964115.1 Candidatus Saccharimonadota bacterium | reverse complement strand
CGGGGTAGAGCAGCCTGGTAGCTCGTCTGGCCCATAACCAGAAGGTCGTTGGTTCAAATCCAACCCCCGCCACCAAGATTTTCAAATGGCCATCTGGCCATATTTTTAATGGCTTTGAAGTGCCTTAATCGCGTTCTTTGAATCTTCGATCTTACAATATCCATCAAGACGACAGAGAATAGAAATTGCTTGTTCGCGGGTACATTCACCGTTAGGCGTAAACTCATTTTCGCCCGTACCGTTAGTCAAGCCGACACTGCGGGCCCATTTTACCGCATCGTAGTACCACGACTCCGCACCACTATCCAACGTTTTCGTTACATCTTTAAAGTCTCTCGTATCGCCACCTGGATTCGGAGATGGTTGGCCTTTCATGCGCCAAAGCATAGTAATGAACTCGGCGCGCGTGGTTGTATTAGCGTTTGTAGAACCAAATACACCGGAACCATTCAAGTTTTCTTTATTGCAATTTCCAGAAATACCTTTAGTGACGCCATTCTCTAAAGCCCACTTTACAGCCGGGGCATAATACGCGGTAGGATCGACATCGGTAAAGCAAGTCTTTTCATAATGTTGTTTTGAGTCTGCGCTACTGATATTGCCATTTTTGGTAGAAACAGTTTTACCTGAACGATTATTGTATCGCCATAGATATATTACGGCATCTCTACGCTGTAATTTTTCACCCACGCCAGCATATAAACTGTCCATCTCATCGCCAGTCGCAAATTTTTCTTCTGGGTTGACCCATCCTTGAATAATGGAGTGATCGATTGCCCAATCCATAGCCGTTTTGTAATAGCTATCATTTTTTACGTCAGCAAAGTATAAATTACCACTTTTTGTTCCGGTGGTTTCGATGCCGGTGATGGAAACGTTACGCGAGTTATCGTCAATATAAACACTCTGTTTTGTGCACTGTCGATTGTAGTTATTCACGCCTTCTTGAATTGGCGCTTTATAAAAGCCGACGCTAATCTTTGAATTTCGCAATGATCGATTCAAATCCGTACAACCAACGATGCTTTTATTATTGCTGCCATAGGTTAGATCGTATGCGCGATATCCACCGTAGTTATACCAGTTTGCTTTAGAGGTAGTATTTGACACTGTAAAATTGCCACTTACCGCTTCGTATTTGTCGCCATTAAAACGATTCTGATGCTCAAAGAAGATTCCAAACAAACGGTTCCCGATCGCAGCGCTATTTGTTATAGAGAAGGTTTCGTTATTGGCTATTCCAGTCCCAATACCAAACCCAGACGCACCACTACTGGCATTTGGCCAGGCTAACCCTTTGCCGCATCCCTCGGCGATACAGTTATCGATCCTAGAGTTTATTGGCGCATCGACGCCGAAACCGGTTCCGTCTGTATTACGAACGGTAACATAACGCCAATCAGTATTTTTAAACAAATTATACATAAAACCCTTGCCAGAAGAAGTATATGCCTTACCCGAAGCTTTCTCGCCATCAATAATAAAATACTCGTAGCGGTTATTAGATAAATACCTGTCTTTTAATAGGTACCAAGAAGCACTATAGTCGTTGAAGAAAAACATATCTGGCGCTGCCGCGTTGACGGTGGTTGAATAAGTTGCACTTGTATACGGCTTCAACACAGTTTGCGTAGTACTTTTGCTGTATCCGCGCCCCTTAATATATAGGTTGTCTGTCGGCTTAATAACGTGTTGCTCGTAGTTTTCACCTTTCTGCTTTTCTTTTAGGAGATTAATAATGGTTGGATCGGTGGTCATCTTATTATGCCCATTCAAGAAATAGAATGTACCCTCTGGCAGGGTAATCTTGGCCTCCCTCGCACCGTAATTGCCTAAACAGTTCACCAAATATTGAAGCAAGTATGTATTGTAAAGCATTGCCGTAGTGGCTGGACCGCCTTTGCCTTCGCTCTCGGCAGCATTAAACAGATCCCCATTCGTATCTTTTACTAAATAGAAATCTGGTTTATCGGTCGTACAGTAACTCTTATTGGCATAATCGTCGCCGCGGACGTTTCCTTCGCTGCCAATCGAATCCTTAACCTGGTTGTAGTATTTAGTGATATTGTAACTACTATTTCCGTTTACGAACTCACTAAAAGATATAGCAACTGGAGTAGCGGGCGAATTGTTATAATTACCTTCCGAAGCATAATTATAGCCAGACTCTACGGCTTTAACGGGAGTGGTAAAGTTAGATTGCGTCAAATAGACTAGCCCACTTGTTATTGCTATGTTAAAAACTAATATGCAAGCAATTTGGCTAGGTGCTATCTTTTCTTTTATTTTCATTTCTTATCTCCTAACCCTTGCGATTATTAACGTAATCATCAGCATGAAGAATGCTCCAATAAAGAAATACGCAGACCCATTTTTGAGCGGATTCGTTTCTTTTTGCACCTCCGAAAGGGCATCTCTGGCTACAGACAATTCAATTTGTTTGTCGACTTTTTGCGTAATGATTTCCGCCTTAGCATAATACGTTTCACTAAATCCTTCGTTGCGGAATGTTTCGAGCTGCTCATTCTGTAATGGTTCAACCTCTGTTTCTATCGCTGAAATTTCGTTCTCTATATCAGAAATTGTCCGCCCGTTTTCATCGCGTACGATATTGCTAAACTGCACCACGAAACCTGCAACCACTAAACATATCGTGAGAGAAATACCACCGAAGATGATCAATTTTCTGTGACTTTTAGTTTCATAAGTTGGCTTTTGCTCTTCAACATAGCCAAATTGCGCATTATTTTGATAATGAGTTGGTGTGATTGGTCCAGAATCTTGCATAGTAACTCCTATACTGTTCCTTCGTCTCCGGTCGGATTTTTTGCTGCTGGCACATCTATTTCACTTGCGCTATTATCGCCACTTGTTATCTCAGTAGTTGGCGTTTGTGGTGCCGATTGACTGCCGCCATCATATCCTTGCGGTAATTGGTCTACACCATCAACATTTTCTGCATTTGGAATGAACAGATAGACCAATCCGAAAGCACAGAACCATAGTGCTAATCCGATTACTATTTCAAATAGGCGCTTTTTGCCTTTTTCGAGCTGCGCGGTATTCTCGCGCGCGGTCAAAATCCAATAACCACATATAATTACGCCCACCGTTGCACCCACCACCATGCCAACCGTCAAGACATTTAGGACAATATGGACAATATGTTTTACATCATCAATGTCCATATCCTTGCAGTTGTTTCCGGCAAAGATTATATTTGTACAACCGTCATCGGCATAGGTGGTTTTTTGTAAGATTAAAAAACCAATAGATAATGCTGCAATTATCGCAAGCACTATGAGTATTCGTTTTTTCTTCATATTTTTACATCCTTTCGCATGCTGTGCGAATTAGCTCACCCCAATCATTCGCAAGATGCGGCAT
>JAGCSL010000079.1 GCA_017964115.1 Candidatus Saccharimonadota bacterium | reverse complement strand
TGGCATGTAATCTACGGACATAGTTCATTCTTTCATCTCGACAAACTTACTAGAGCTGGAATAATCAAAACTCAAGCAATGTCATGACTGAATTTTCGTGCTGATCTCTGTCAGAAGGTCAACCTTATTACCATGTGTATGATATTATCCGAAGTTATGGTATCTCACCGAGGATAACAGACCTAGGAATATCTTAGGCCATAGCGTAAGCAGGCATATAAGCTACATGCTTACTAGCAGTTTTGTCTGCATTTATGAAAACACTTACGGTGTTAATCGATCCGCATACATACTGTTAATAATCCGTCTAAGCTTTGTCAGCCCCAACTAGTCATTATTTTATCACACTCACGCTTTAAATGGAAGTCCTCCACCCCTTATAATGCCTCCCATGAAGATATCAAAAGTATATTCAGCCATTCCTTATGGCTTTTCTGGCCGCCTTGTCACCGTCGAAGGAGATACCGTCAACGGTCTCCCCTGTTTCAATATTGTCGGCATGGCCAGCAAAATCATCGATGAAAGTCGCGACCGTATCCGTTCCGCTCTGCGTAATTCATTATTCGACTTTCCTAAGCACAAGATCATCATTAATCTCGCCCCTGCCGAACTACGTAAAGATGGCACGCATCTAGATTTACCTATCGCCCTAGCCATTCTCGGGCTTTCTCAGCAGCTCTTGCCTAAAGACCTACAGAATCGCATGTTTGTTGGAGAACTCTCCCTAAACGGCGATTTACGCCCAATTAAAGGCATCTTAAACATCGTCGAGACCGCACGGAAACATCGCATCAAGCAGCTCTTCATTCCGTCCGCTAACCTATCGCAAGCCACTTTATTGGCGCATGATATTGACATTATTCCCGTCCAGAATCTTCGCGAATTATGACTGTTTCTTAAAGGCAAGGCTCGTATCAAGAAGACCTCTTTTTTTGTTAAAAATACTCAAAAAGATAAGCATGAGCATATTACTCTAGACGAGATTTTTGGCCAAACCAACGCTAAACGCGCCCTAACTATTGCCATCGCTGGCCGCCATAACATTCTGTTTTCTGGCCCACCCGGAACCGGCAAAACCCTCCTAGCCAAGGCTAGTGCCAGTCTTCTCCCGTCACTCACTCCAACTGAACAAATTGCTGTCACTAAAATCCATTCACTCAGCACGACTTGTACGGAAATAATTTCCGAACGTCCTTATCGCGCACCACATCACAGCACCAGCCTTGCCGCTCTGATCGGTGGCGGCTCGAGTCTCTCCCCTGGCGAAATATCTCTCGCGCATCTTGGCATTCTTCATCTGGATGAATTTCCCGAATTTCCACGCGACCGCCTCGAGGCTCTCCGTCAACCGCTCGAAAATCATCACATCGAGCTCAACCGCATCGGCCAACGTGTCGATTATCCAGCCGATTTTATGCTTATCGCCACAATGAACCCCTGTCCTTGCGGGTACTATGGCTCATCAAACCAAACTTGCTCTTGTACGCCGGCTACTCTCTACAGTTATCGTCGAAAGCTTTCTGGCCCCCTTATGGATCGTATCGATATGCGTATCGATCTCCAGCGCGAAGACAGCTCGCTCCTAACGTCTCGAGACCACTCTATAAACAAACAACAAGTCGAAGCTCAAAAGCTCATTAAAACCGCTCTCAAGCGCCAATCAGAGCGCTATCATAATTCAACCAAATATAATTCCCGCCTCTCTTCTTACGAAACAACTCAGCTCTGTCAATTGACTGAACCTGCGCGTGACTTACTCAATGAGGCTTCGCGCAAATATGATTTTTCCGCCCGCGCCTATTTCAAAACCATTAAACTCGCACAAACAATTGCCGACCTCGAATCGGCGCCAAAAATCGACCTTGCCCATATCTCAGAAGCCATTCAGTATTGCCAGAGGTCTCACCCCTTGTATTCTTAAAAGCTATTTGCTATAATTACTGCCATAACAAGTCTAATTTTTTTGAGGAGCACTACCATCGGTACCAACAATTCGAAAACACGCATTAATGGAGAAATTCGTTATCCGGAGGTGCGCGTTATCAGCGCCGACGGCGCACAGTTAGGTATCATGTCTAGTCGCGACGCTCAGCTCATGGCTCGTGATGCCGGTTTGGACTTAGTGGAGATATCCCCTAACGCCAATCCACCCGTCGTCAAAATTATCGACTGGGGTAAATACCAGTATCAAAAGATGAAGGAGCAATCACGCGCCAAGAAAAAAGCCAAAAGCTCCGAACTCAAACAAATCAGACTCGGTTTGAAGATTGGGGAGAATGACCTCAATATTAAATGCCGCAAAATTCTCGAGTTACTCGATGATGGCGATCGTGTCAAAGTAATGATTATCTTCCGTGGCCGCGAAATGGCCCACAAAGAAATCGGCACCGAGCTCATGAATCGTATCATTGAAAAGCTCGGTGCAGACGTCGTCGTCGACGGCAAGTCGCAAATGAGCGGCCGCAACCTTACATTTATGGTTCGCCATAAATAGGTTGCAAGATAACGCCCACCGGTTCCCTACACCCCAAAGCGTTCATATTATCAACTAAAGTAGGAAAGGTACTAAAATGCCAAAAATGAAGACCCACAAGGGTACTGCTAAACGCGTCCGCATTACCAAGACTGGTAAGATTGTTCGTGAACGCGCTTTCGGCAACCATATCCTTGCCAAGAAGTCCAAAGCCCGCAAACGCAACATGAAAACTGCTGCTGTTATTCGTGGCAAAATCAAGAAAAACGTTAAGACTGCATTAGGAGCTTAATCATGAGAGTTAAACGTGGAGTCGCTGCACGCGCAAAGCACAAAAAGATCCTCAAAGCTGCTAAAGGTATGCAGCACTATCGCACCCGCAGCTTCCGCCTCGCGAAGCAAGGTGTTATTAAATCATTGCGCTATTCTTACCGCGATCGCCGCAATCGCAAACGCGATTTGCGCGCCCTCTGGATCACTCGCATCAACAATGCTGCCCGTGAAAACGGTATCAGCTACAGCAAGTTGATCAACGGCATGAAGACTAAAGGTATCGAACTCGACCGCAAAGTTCTCGCCGAACTCGCCGTCAGCGATCCAAAAGCCTTCACTGCTATTTGCGAAAGCGTCAAATAATCTATCGTAGATTCGAAAAATGCTCCGTCGGAAACTTCGGAGCATTTTTTGCGTTAACTGAGTAAAAAATTTAAAAAACGCACTAGCACTCGCTTATGCTTGACTGCTAATTTAGCAATGTTGTATAACAATGAAAATTAAAAATAGGAATCATTCCCAAAGCTTTGAAAAAATTGGTTTTAGCATATAAATATAAGCGCTTTCACCTCTGTTAGGAAAATTCTCATTTTGTTCAAGAACCACAAAAATACTCCGCGACCATGCCAATTGTTAGTCGTGGAGTATTTTTCTTAAACAAGCCCGTCTTGTAAGCCGGGTTCTGTAACTTCTATCGAAATAGAAGCCTGTAGTCATCTATCTAGCCGCACGATTGCTCGCACGGTCTAGCGGTGAGCGACCATCCGCGGATCACGGTTGTTAGGTCTCCTTGCAGCCAGTAGAGTTTACCTCACCCTGATGTCACCACCAAGATCTGTGGGCTCTTACCCCACTCTTTTCACCCTTACCTCAGTTAAAAACCGAAGCGGTATTGTCTCTGTGGCACTTTTCCTACGCTTGCGCGCGGTTGCCGTTAGCAACTACCGTATCCTGTGCTGCCCGGACTTTCCTCTCGCCAAAAAGGCCAGCGACTACATCAACGAGCTTGTCTTTAATTGTAACAGACCTTGACAAAAATAGCAAATATTATTTATTAATACTCGCCCCGACGCACATTTGCATCAATAACCTTATTAACTTCCGCGTCTGCTTCTTCGTTCTGCCCTCTTGGTATATGTGCGAAGCTATAAGCATCCAAGTTCTCTAGTAACTTCAATACGTCCGCATGCACTTGAATCAAATCTGGATTTTTCACCTTATAGATACCGTTCATCTGGTTCACCATCATCAAGCTATCACTCTTGAAATGCACCTTCTTGAGCCCTAGCTCAATCGCCTGCTCTAACCCTTCTTTCAGGCCGTAATATTCTGCCAAACGCGAA
The DNA here is from genome assembly GCA_017964115.1 of Candidatus Saccharimonadota bacterium. Taxonomy (GTDB): domain Bacteria; phylum Patescibacteriota; class Saccharimonadia; order Saccharimonadales; family Saccharimonadaceae; genus UBA2834. The sequence continues at coordinate 6,472 of JAGCSL010000079.1, read as the reverse complement.
CTTGAGAATCCCAAAAATTCTCCACCTCGCTTTATCTCTTTGCCATCTGGACCGATAATATAATAGCCCAAACCGCTCGGACCAGGATTTCCGCGCGAACCGCCATCGGTGTAAATCGTCGCAAAATCGCTCGCCGGCAACACCTGCGCATTCTCGCTCGTTTGAATAATTCTCGACGTCGGCGCCCCTACCTTGGTTGCAATAATCTGCAATACCATCATCGTGGCTTCTTCGAGCGGCAAGCTGCTAGCGTCAGTTGTTTTTATCCATTTGAATGACGAATAACGTTCATTCGTAATTTTTACCGAACTATCGTCTATTTTTACTTCGTAAACAATATAAAGGTTGCCCAGCTCTGATGCCCCCTCAAGGTTCGTAAACGTTACTGCATCAGTAAGCTGTATACTCGTCGCTTGTGCGCCTAAATTCTCATAAATCACCCGCGTCATCGCCTCTTCCGGCTGTTCACCAAAGATAATCTTCCCTTGCGGCAACTCAAAATTCGGCGATCCGCCCTCAATTCGGCCGCCTGCGCGCTTCAAAAGTAAGACCTCATCGTCTTTTCTGCATATCGCCGTCACCCGAATACGCTGTTTCATATACTATCATTTTACCACAAGCGTATTCTAGTCATTCTATTTAACTTTCATCAAAAAATCCCAAGTCACATCGTTTTCCCGTGATAAGAACACGGTGGGTAAACTCTCTCACGCTAAACCCACGGGTTTAACATGTCGAATTCCCGAAAACATGATTATTCAGGAAAATCATGCGTAACTTGGGACACTTCTATTTTATCACGCACCTACTAGCATCGTAAAGAGACGCAATATTGCCTCCATTGCGCCAGACATATAAAAGCTTAATGCCGTACCAAAGAATAATAAACAGAAGTAAATCACAAATATACCATAATGCTCTATCTGCTCCATAAAGCGGCGAATTCCACCTTCCGGCGCAATTGCATATAACACGCGCGAACCATCAAGTGGCGGAATTGGGATAATATTAAACAGCATAAAACCAATATTTACGCTCACTCCTAACATCATAAACATGCTCCAGAAATTCCCTGGCGCATACATGACCGCGCCACCCTGAGCACTTAAAGCGCCCGTCCAATACCCTACCAAGAAAAACAGTAGCGCCAACACAAAGTTCGTTAACGGACCCGCAATTGCCACCAACGCGAAACCCCATTCGTTGTATTTTAATTTGCGCGTATTAATTGGTACCGGTTTAGCTCCACCAAAGATTGGGCCACCCATCAAAGCTAAAACAATCGGAACAATAATCGTCATCACTGGATCGATATGCTTTAGAGGGTTTAGAGATAAACGACCGCTATATTTGGCCGTATCGTCACCCAATCTTAGGGCTACAAAACCATGCATTAACTCATGCAAAATCATCGAAAACAAGGTAATGATAAATACTGAAAAAACATATCCCAAAGTATGAACTAAATCCTCACTCATTACTCCATTATACCATGAGCGGATATCAAAAAATGAGCCCCTAGAGGCTCATTTCTTATTTAATCAAACCTTTTTTGCGAAGCGTACGAAGTGCTGAAGTTGAAACATTCAATTTAACCTTACGGCCATCAACTACGAAGGTGCGCTTTTGGATGTTTGGTTTAAAAACTTTGCGAGTCTTATGCTGAGAAAAGCTCACATTGTGGCCATACATCTTGCCTTTACCGGTAATTTCACATACTGCCATATCTATTATCTCTTATTATTACTTAAAACTTGCTCTATTATATCTTATAATTGGCTTTTTCGCAAGTGTTTAGTCTAGCTTCCACACTTCCATGACCGCCGGTAGAGAGTTGGAGTTCTTTATCTTGAGCTTTTTCTCAACCTTTATGGACGCCTTGATCTCGGCAATGTCCATATTCCCCATCGGAATAACAATTTTCGGCTCAACAATTGGCACGGTTTTTGGATTGCTAGTACCTAGAATATCTACTGGACCAAGATTATCTAAATCTTCAGTCTTTGCCGTATTTCCAACAATACCGATCTTCACACCATCAACATCAACGCGGTACATGATACCGCCTTCTTTTAAGCTCGTGCCAACAATCGTAATATCGCCAATTTCGAATTCGCCCGAACCGCCGATACGGCCAACTTTCAAGTCCGAATCAATCGTCGATTGTGCGACATTAATATTTACGACTCTTTCCTTTGCTTTAATCGTCATTTCATCAGAATTCTTCAGTTCAATTTCAAACATTTCTCTACTCCTTCTCTGCTATTTATAGAATTTTACCTGGATCGTAGGTCTCACTGATTTTCAACGACCACACATCAGCCAAGAATCGATCACGCACGCTTTTGCGATATAAATAATCTTCACGACTCATAATGGCATAATTTAGCGGCTTACCTTGGCGTTTTTCTACGACCTCCGCCCAACGCGTCAACTTCCTTTGATAATCATCACCAATAATCAACAAGTCCAAACCTTCCTGGCCAGGAATACGATTCGTTACAATTAAAGCATCGATTAAATTTGCAACTGGACGTACATAGTCTTCCCAAGTCGGACGACGTACTTCAACTTCCTGAGGATTATCGATTTTGCGTGCAAAAATTTCAGTCATTGGTCGCGCAAAAGGATGTTTCATATTCGCTGAGTAATAAACTTTATTCTCATAGTTCTCAATTTTAACAAGTCCGAGTGCATTTAGGTTCGTTAGCTCTCGGCGAACCGAATTAATTTGTTCTTCAATTACGCGTGTAATCTCGCGTACATAATAAGACTTATCCGGATTTTCAAAGAATAACCCCAGAAGCTTTGCCCTGGTCTTTGAACCGAATAATTTTTCTAGTGGCATTGCATTTTCTTTGCTCATCTTGCAACTATTTTAACAAAGATAATTAAAATTATCTAGTAAAGTAAAAATTAATTATACGCTCTGCAGCATTGTTTAGCGGAATCCATATAATATTCTTATTTCGTTTAAACCAAGTTAATTGCCGTTTCGCAAGATGCCAGTCGTCCAACGCATTAAGCTCAATCGCTTGCTCGCGCGAGATTAGTCCTCGCATCATATTCCAGCAAATTGGATAAATATCCGATTTCATCGCCTGGCTATCCCACCCATACTGCTCCACCATCCGCAGAGTCTCTTCTTCGATTGGCTGTATAAATAATTTATTCGAACGTTTCAGTAGTCTTTCCCTCAATTCCTTGCGTGGCCAATCGATTCCAAATACTACAAAATCCGAACTCATCTCTTGTCGGTCTGAATAAGTTTTTTTCACAACATCATTGAATTGATAATCGTAAACTAAGGCATCCACATACAATCCTGTGCCACCTGCAATTATCGGCAGATGTCCTCTTTTACGTATCTCGGCTATCTTTTGGCGCGCATATTCACAAAAATCCACCACCGTAAAACGATCATTTGGTTCTACTAGGTCAATCCCCCAATGCGGCACGCCTCGCATTTCCTCCCTACTCGGCTTCGCTGTGCCGATATCCATGCCTTTATATATCGCGCGCGAGTCCGCCGAGATAATCTCGCATTCGCATATGCCACGCTCAGACAGCTCTGAAGCCACATCAATCGCCAAACCCGTCTTTCCGCTCGCCGTTGGCCCCACAATCACTAATACGGGCCATTTATCGGCTTCAAAAACAGCAGAGCCATCCCCCGCTCTACTGTCTTTAAAATGATTCTTATTTTTGGCGCTCACGATAAGCGTAAGTCTCCGTATCGACAGAAATCACATCACCAGTTTTAATGAAAGCCGGCACCTTAACTTCCACGCCGGTCTCGAGCTTTGCATCCTTCTGTACGGAAGAAGTAGTATCGCCCTTTACGACGCTTTCAGTATAGGTCACTTCGAGCCAAACGTTCTTTGGCAGCACCAAGTTAATTGGGCTATCATTATAGAACTGAATGTCGAAGTTCTCGCCCTCTTTCATGAAATCTTTCGAATCTCCAACCATATCAGCTTGAAGCTCATATTGGTTGAAAGTTTCCGGATTCATAAAATAGAACTTTTCGCCATCATTATAGAGGTACTGCACGGTCTGATTCGTTACCTCAGCTGGTTCAATTTTTTCCTGTCCTTTAAAGGTCTTTGGAAGCAAGGCGCCCGTAATTAAGTTTTTTACCTTCACGTTTACGATGCTGCCACCACGACCCATGACTTTTTGAGAATACTCAACTACCTTGTATGGCTGACCATCAAGCGTAATTAGAGTATTTTTCTTTAAATCTGTTGGTCCATACATCTTCAGAACCTCCAGAATTATGCGCTAGCGACAAATGGCATTAATGCTAAATGACGTGCACGCTTTACGGCTACTGCGAGCTGGCGTTGTTGCTTAGCCGAGAGACCAGTCTTGCTGATTGGCTCAATGCGGCCATATGCATCGACGTAACGTTGTAGGGTTTTTACATCGCGATAGTCGAAGTACATATTCGGATCATTCTTGTATCTCTTCATTTCTACCCTTTCTTAGATTATTAGAATGGAATTTCGCTTAAATCGATTGGTTCGTCGGAAATATCGTCTGGAGCTACATCCTGAGCGTCACTCGAGCTTGAACCGCCCTTGCTGCCTCCGGAATAGCTACCACCATCACCGTTACCGCCACCGATGAAGTTGAAATCTTCAACTACGATCTCGACGCGGGAACGCTTTTGGCCTTCCTTATCTTCCCAGCTACGCTGTTCAATGCGGCCAGAAACCAAAATTCCGCTACCTTTCTTAGCATATTGCGCGATAATTTCACCGGATCTCCCCCAAGCCGAGCAATCGATAAATGATACTTGTTCTTTGTTATCCCCCGAGCCATCTTTGTAGTTACGATTCACCGCCACTGTGAAGCCACAAACCTGTGCACCACTTGGCGTTGTGCGTAATTCTGGATCACGCGTCATGTTTCCTACAATAATTGCTTTGCTAAATCCCCGCGCCATATACTATTCCTCCTCTTTTGATTCTTCTTGAACTTTGCGTTCTTGGCGTTTTGCCAACATTTTCTCACGACGTGGATCCTTGGCAACTAGCAAGTAGCGAATAACTTCATCGGTGATATTAAGCACCGTAGAAATCTTTGCTGGAGCAGCTGCTGGAAGTTCCAATTCGTAATAGTAATACACCGCAAAATCCTGCGCCTTAATCTGGTAAGCAAGCTTCTTCTTGCCTTCATTGGCTTCTTTGGTAATCTTACCGCCGTTGCCTTCGATCAAAGCCTTGATCTTGTCGGTTGCCGGCTCGAGATTCATCTCCAAATCAGGATGAACGAGCACGGTTAATTCGTATTCTCGCATAGAACACTCCTTTGGTTAAAGCAAGAGCGCGATATTTTATTAACTTGCCTCTTGCTGAGCTAATATTCCCCGTAATTATAACACACTTTACCCCTGTTAGTAAAGTCTCTTCCATTAAAAAGGCTCCGAGCTTACGCCCAGAGCCATAATTCACTCTCCCTTCTTGTGTACGATATCAGCTCGGATCGTCAAACGGAAGCATCGCCGTCATTCGGCGACGTCGTCCTGGAAGCAATCTTCCATGTCAGGATAGCGCACCAGGAACATGCCGATACGGTCATAGAACTCATCCACCAGTTCGCCAGCGTGGCCCACCAGCATCAGATCGTCTTCGTCCAGGGCGGAGTTCTCTTCTTTCTCTTCGAGCGAATCCATCACCGACTCAGCAGAGTACAGCCCCACCTGCAGCAACAACGCCATTGCTTTGCCGAAATCGCCCATTTCGGCATCCGACCAGTAGTCAAACACCTCCAGCATCATTTCGGAAAGCACCAGGCAATCAGACATCTCACGATCATCGGACTGCAGAATCGAACGCACCAGAATGTCCGCCAGAACTTCTGCGGATCCCTCCTGAATACGCGATTCAACTTCCGCACGCGTCAGGCTGTTCATAGCCCGCAGGCGCCGCACGGTCTCAACCGCCGCCGCTTCTGAAATTTTGTAGTTAGGATCATCCAACCGCTCGCACAGCGTATCGACAGTCTCGCCATCGATTTCGATCACCGAGGCCGAGTGCATCAGCATCTCAATCGTCGGCCGGCTGATTTTGGTTGAAATTAGTCCACAGAGGTCGAGGTCGAGCCTCTTCTCCATTGCCTTCGGAAACAGCGCGATCAGATCTTTGGTGTAGTTAATGCAGTTATCGAATTCCATATTCTTCATAAGCTAATAACCCCTCCTGTTACTTGTAGAATATGCTTAAAAAAGGAAACGAGTTTTGCGAGTACATGCGGTTTTTGTTTGAATTTGCCCAAAAAAGGACAGCAAAAACCGTCACATTTATTATTATACCACACTTATGTTATAAAGTCAACATTATTCGTATACTGGCAAGTCTGGCGGAAACGGATCGTAACCTTCTTCGCTATAATCTTCTGGCGCAAAACTCCGCCTGCTCGGCTTTCGCGTCCATAGGCCATCTGAACCGCCCCCAAAATCGTCCTC
>JAGCSL010000078.1 GCA_017964115.1 Candidatus Saccharimonadota bacterium | reverse complement strand
TTCCTATATGCATCGTATAGTGGAGATTTACCGTCAATTGGCGACAACAATACTTTCGTAGTTTTTAAGCTTTCGAAAGATAATAAATTAGTGGGCAACGCTAAACTAAAGAAAATTTTGAATAGAAAGAGTGGTGGAAATACGATAGATTCCGGCATTACGCCTTTGCGCAAAAGAAATTAATTAGTGCTCGTAAACCTTGTAACTTTTGCCGGCATCGTCGATAATTTTACCGTCTTTGACAATGACGCCAATCCCCTCTGGGAGACAGATTAAATGGCCACCATGACCATGGACCCAGCCGTCCATATTTTCGTCTTTATAGCTAGTACATACGGAGTATTTACCTAAAAGATCGACGCCGGTCTTATATTGACGACGAATTTCGCGATTAGTGTCGATAAATTTGCCAAGCGTAATTGCGCCTCCTCCGCCGCCGTAAACAGTGCCGCCATGCTCGCTGTAGTTTTTGAGCACGAACTCGAAACCGGTACGATCAAATTCGTCCATTAAAATATCAATGTCGCCACCGCCAATGTAAACGGCGTTATAATCGGCGAGATGCTGAATCTGAGTGAGGTCGTTGTCCATTTGAAAATCGATGTCACTGCGAGCGTGAAGCGTAATAACGCTTTGCATCCATTCGAAAGCATGTAAATAGCGTTCATCTTCGCGGAAGCCGGTAGCTATGTAGAGAATCTTGCCACCGAGAGGGATTTCCTTAAAGAATTGTTTGTCTAATAATTCGGAAGCGTATTCGTCGCCACCACCAGATAAGAATATTTTGCCTGTTGTCATAAAATAAGTATAGCAGAGATTATTTTTTTGATTTCTCGGCTTTTTCGGCTTTAAGCTCGGAGGCGGAAGCGGCGGCTTTGGCGCGCTTAGCCTCAAGTTCCTTTTCTTTTGGTGTCTTTTTCTGGGGTTTATTGGAGTTATCTTTAGGCTTGGGGGCGAAATTCGGAATCATGGAGCGAAGTTGGCTGACTAGTTTATGGCGGGCATGGCGACTAAACACTTTATCAAGCCAGCCTGGATTTGGTTTGGAGTTTTTCTGGGTAATTATTTCAACAACGTCACCTTGCTGAAGTTTCGTTTTGAGATCCACCATTTTGCCGTTAACTTTGGCGCCCGTACAGGCTGCGCCGATTTCGCTATGGAGACGATATGCGAAGTCGAGCGGCATAGAGCCTTTTGGCAAGTCGATAATGTCACCCTTTGGTGTGTAGACAAAAATTTTGTCGGCAAAAAGATTGAGTTTAAGTTTGCGTTCATCGATTTTTTCGCCCGAAGCGAGCTTAGTGGCAGATTCTTGCAATTCTTTAATCCAGAGTAAGTTAGACGGGAGCTTGCTAACGCGACCTTCGGCATAAGCAGAGGTGAGTTTCTGTTCGTTATAGAAGAAAGTAGCGGCAAGACCGCGCTCGGCGTAATCGTGCATCTCGAAGGTACGAATCTGAAATTCGACAATTTGTTTGTCGTTTGTAATGACAGTAGTATGAAGCGACTGGTAGCCGTTTTGCTTTGGCATGGCAATGTAGTCTTTAACGCGGCCATCCATTGGTCTGAAAAGGGAGTGAATGATGCCGAGGACGAGATAACAGGTTGTAGTGTCTTCTACGATAAAACGGAGGGCGATAATGTCATAAATACGGTCGATGTTTTGATTATATTTGGCGAGCTTCTTATGTAGGGAATAGATAGATTTAACGCGGCCATCGCATTTGTATTTGATGTGTTCTTTTTTGAGGGCTTGTTCGACAGCTTCCTGGGCGGCCTTGAGCTTTTTATCAGCTTTCTTGAGCCGATCGGCAGTGAGTTTCTTGAGCTCTTCGTAACGTTTCGGGTCGACATACATGAAGCTAGTCTCCTCAATTTCGACACGGACGCGGCCCATCTGGAGGCGATCAGCGAGAGGGGCAAATACTTCGAGCGATTCGCGAGCAATTTTCTTTTGCTTCTCGGGCGGTAGGGCACCGAGAGTACGTAAGTTGTGAAGTCGGTCGGCAAGTTTGATGATGAGAACGCGAATATCCTGTCCAGTCGCAATGAGAAGTTTGAGCAGATTGTCGCCGGTTTTTGGTAGGTATTCATCGAGGTCCTTCATGCCGGAGCGAGCTTTACTAAGTTTAGTAACGCCGTTGACGAGGAAAGCGACATCTTTACCGAATTGATCTTCGATTTCTTTGAGCGTCAGAGGGGTATCTTCGACGGTATCATGTAAGAGACCAGCAATAATAGTATCCTCATCCATATTCCATTCTTCGAGGATTTTCATAACAGCGAGCGGATGAATAATGTATGGCTCGCCAGTTTTGCGCATTTGGCCTTCGTGCGCTTTGGTAGCGACTTCGATGGCTTGTTTGATACGCGGTGTTTGCTTGCTCATAGTTATATTATATAACAGAGTATAAAAATTGCCTCGGGCGCGCAATGGCCCGAGGCAGATAAGTGGGGTAATACTGGTTAATCTTCTTTTTTGTCGACTCCGCAGAGCCCGGAAGTCGGGCATTCGTCACACTCGTAACCGCCACAGTCGTTGAGAAGCCGAAAAGCAGCGTTGATTTCGCGAGCGAAGTAGTAGATACCGTACGCGATGCCGCCAATTGCGACTAAACCGATGGCACCAAGACCAAGCTTGACTGCAAGTTTCATGACAAAACTCCTTTCGTCTCAGATTTTCCAGTTTGAATGAACAAAATTGTCTCGAATGAACGAGACTATTCTATTATACCATACTTTGACCTTAAAGTCAATTTGAAGATGGGGGCTGGAAGTTTGTATAATGTATTTAAGATGAGAGGGCTAAAGATTCACGGCATTTATCAACATTTTAAGGGCGATTATTATATTGTCGAGGATGTCGCGCGCCATTCGGAAACGGATGAGGAGTTGGTGATATATCGTCGACTTTATGGAGATGGTAGTCTATATGCGCGGCCGAAAGAGATGTTTTTGTCCGAAGTGGATCACAAAAAATATCCTGACGTGAAAGCGAAGTATCGGTTTACGTTACGAAAAATTAAAAGCGTAAAGGAGCAGCTATGAAAATCTTTTCTTGGAACGTGAATGGGCTCAGGGCGGTGCTTAATAAAGGTGCGCTGCAGAGTTTTATAGAAGAATATGCGCCAGATATTCTATGTCTGCAAGAAACGAAGGCGAAGCAAGGTCAGGCGGAGGTAGATTTCCCGGAGTACGAGGAGATTTGGAATTCGGCTGAGCGAGCTGGCTATTCTGGTACGGCGATATTTACAAAAAAGAAACCGTTGGCGGTGAGCTATGGATTTCCCGAGGAAATTGAAGCAGAGATTGATGGCTGGAAGGATCGGTTTGGTGATGCGCGCGAAGAAGGTCGCGTGTTGATGGCGGAATTTGAGGACTTTTATTTGATTGATGTATATGTGCCGAACGAGAAGGATGATTTGGGGCGTTTGAAATATCGCGAATTGGTATGGGACCGTGCTTTATTAAAGTATATGAAGCTACTGGATGAGAAAAAGCCAGTTTTGGTTTGCGGTGATTTTAATGTGGCGCACGAAGAAATAGACTTGGCGCGACCGAAACAGAATGATGGCCATGCGGGTTTCACAAAAGAAGGACGGCAGGGGATGACTAATTATTTGAGTAGTGGCTTCATTGATACCTGGCGAACTTTGCATCCAGACGAAGTGCAGTATTCTTGGTGGTCGTATCGAGGCGGCGCACGGGCGAAGAATGTTGGTTGGAGGATTGATTATTTCTTAGCTTCGGAACGTTTGCGCAATCGAATAGTTGCGGCAGAGATTTGCGATGAAGTGATGGGCTCGGATCACTGTCCGATTATGTTGGAGTTGAAGTAATGTCAGACTATGACTATTGGGAGAAGCAAGGCATCACGCCTTTATATCCAGAAGTAGACTTAGAAGAGCCGGAGCAACGTCGTTTGGCAGGCAAAATCTTGATTATTGGTGGTAATAAGAATGCATTTTTTACGGTTGCGAATGCGATGAGTGTAGCGGATAAAATTGGCGCAGGCGAAGTGCGCGTTTTGATGCCATCGTCGGTGAAAGGGCAAGTTCCTGTAACGCCAGAAGTGTATTTCGCGGAGGCCGAGAAAAGTTCAGGTGTATTCGGAAAAGCTGCGGTGGAGGAAATGTTGTTGCAGGCGGATTGGGCGGATATGGTGGTTTTGATTGGCGATGTTGGTAAAAATGCCGAGACGACGGTGGCTATGTCGGAATTTTTACGCAACTGTAATAAGCCGGTTTTTATCACGCGCGACGCGATTGATGTAGTTACGCCCGAAGTGGCGGATTGGAGTATGTTGCGCGAAGCGGAAACGAGCCTATTATTGACGATGCCACAACTGCAGAAGCTGCTACGAACCTTGTATTATCCAAAGGTTATTACTCTATCGATGCCGACGAATCAGCTAATTGAATCATTGCATAAATTCACGCTAAGTTATCATATGACTTTGGTAACTTTTCATAATGAACAAATAATTATTGCGCAGAACGGGAATGTGATTACGCAGGCGCTAAGTGATGTAGAGTGGACGCAACTCACTCTTTGGAACGGGACTTTAGCGGTGCAAATGGCGTTAATTGGTTTATGGAACTCGACGATTGATAACTATAAATGTTTTGCTTCGACATTATTGATTGGTAACAAATAAAAAACACCCCCGGGCAAATGGGCCCGGGGTGCTTTTAAAAAAGGAGCTAATTTCGAATCGGATTAGTTGCCGTAAAGATCGTCGTCATCGCCGTAGATATCCGGCTTAGGCTCGTAAGGCGGTTTTTTGCTAGGCAGAAGGCTACGAATACGGCCGTAATCAACGAAAATACTGATGACGCTAAGGATAGCGACTAATGCCATGCAAATAAAACCAGCAAGCGCTAAGCGCTCGTGCGCGACGACGACGGTTAGCGACAATGCGGCAATGCCGAGCCATAGACACATGGTGGCCATGCGGACTTTATCAACCATGCTCGCCCCGATGCCGTCTTTAAGCTGTGTGTAATACAGGAAGAACCACACAAAGAATAAGACGTCTCGAGCGAACATGGCAGCGATACAGACGAAGAATGCGATTCGAAGCTCCGCGTTTGGAAGAAAAGCCGTTCCTGAGGTGGCAAGAATAAACGCGACTACCATAGGATAGAAAATGACTTTATCTCCAAGTGGGTCGAGGGCCTTACCGGCCTTCGTTGTTTGCTCGAGCTTACGAGCGAGATAGCCGTCGGCGGCGTCTGTGATAATTGCGACAGCTAAAAAGATGGTCGCAATCACGCAGCTAACTGAGCCAAACGGTTGCACTGCAAATAAATGTGGTACGAGCACAGAAAGCGCCATACGCCCAATAGAGATCCAGTTAGGCGTACCAACGCGTCCGTCTGTTCCGGCAAGCCAACTGTTGTCTCTAGCGTGCATAGTGAGAAGTACGCAGTAGAAGGCGTGGCAGATTGCGGTAATAGTAAGTGTGTACCAAGCGTAGGTGCTGAGCACGCTGTCGAAGCGACCTTCTGCGAGCAAAATAAATAAAATTGCCGTAGAAGATAGCCTCATAAGTAGCGGAGCAGGGGTATACCATGGTCCTTTTTCTACTGTCGGCAGGGCTTCACGATATGCGCCGTGTGCACAAATCATCATAATGTCGCACAGCAGGATAACTACCCAAAGATAGAAATTATCCATAAAAGTGCCGCTCAAGATGAATGCTGCGATATTAATGGCGATAGTGATTAACTCTGGGGCAGAAATGTGGGCTATGGCGGTTTCGAACCATTGCAATATCTTTCTCGGTTTCATGTAAATCAACTCCTTTGCTAACGAACGAGAACTTCCCATCAAAAAATGAGATGGTCTAACTTCTATATTGAATAATAAAAATGCAAAAATGTCAATAGTATATAATGTGCTTATGGATAATAACGGTTTACGAAACGCTTCAAATAAAACAGTTACGATTGGTGGGAAAAAGCTTCCATTATGGAAAGTCTTTCTTTATGGAACAATTGGCTTTTTCTCCTTTGATGCATTGTTAGGTATCTTCTTAATTCTTTTTGGCTCATTGATTAAGGATTATGAATTTATTGGTAAGTTAGCGTCAACCACTTCGATTTTAGGACTCTTTTGTTTGTTGACGATGAATAATATTCTACGTCGCGAAAGTAAAGATAAGGCGGTAAAAATTTCGGCGACGGCGGCGATGGCGATGAATGTGATTTGGATTATCCCATGGCTACTGATTGTATGGAGTTGTTTTGATGGGCTGAAAGCCGGATGTACTTATCCAGAATATCCAAGCTACGCAAGATATGGCACGATTGAGTATGAGAATGCAAGAACTGCGTATGAGCAAGATTATAAAGATTACCGACAATGTCTGGAGCCATTTGAAATTGCTCAGAAAACAAGTTGGAAAATAATTGGTGATGGTATTATTTTGGCCGTCTTCCTAACTCTGTTGGCGAACTATTTAAGTTTTAAGAGTCGTACGACAGTGATTGCGGCGATAAAGACGACAGCATTAGTTTGCGG
>JAGCSL010000077.1 GCA_017964115.1 Candidatus Saccharimonadota bacterium | reverse complement strand
GTAATAGTAATAGTAATTGGTGGTATCCGCTATATGACTTCAACGGGTGAAGCTGAAAAAATTAAGGGTGCCAAGAATACTATTATGTATGCAATTATTGGTCTAGTGGTAACCTTGGCAGCTTTTGCGATTACGGAGTTTGCGATTGGGGCCTTGGATGGACGCGATTTAGTGGACGGACCAGCCCCCTCGACGGGTACTACTGCAGAGCCTAGCGAAATTAAGCAATTGCGAGTTACTCCAAAAGCTACCCTAGTGGAGGGTGACGCGTTGCAATTAAAAGTATTATTTATACCAGATTATGCAGCAGATAGGACTATTACTTTTAGGTCAGACAATCCGGAGGTAGCTTCTGTTAATCAAACTGGCGCGATAAGCGCGAAAAAGGCCGGTACTACAACGATTATAACTAAGGCGAAAAATGGCGTAGAAGCGCGCACTGACGTGACCGTCATAAAACCGATTCCGGTCGAAAAGGTCGAGCTGGATCCGACGAAGGTCGAGGTAAAAGTCGGAGCAACAAAGACTATAAAAGCCAAAATCTCCCCAAAAAACGCAGCCGACAAAAGCTTAAAATGGACGAGTAGCGATACTAAAATAGCGACCGTCGACAATAGAGGAACGGTCCGGGGCGTAAAAGACGGCGAAGCGACAATCACGGCGACAGCCCACAATGGTATTAAAGCGACAGCGACGGTTAACGTGGGCGACAAAATGACCGGCGGAGATGCAATTGCGCACGTCGCCGTAAATATTGCTTACACAGTCGGCCCACAACAATCAAGAAAAATGATCGCATGGCCATCAACTAAACTCACAGACAGCAAAGCACAAACATTCATAAGAGTGCGCGACAGCAAAGAAGTCGGCATCGGCGATCATAACGTAGGGGACGAACATGGACATCTTTATGCGTCATGCGATCTGGGCGTTGCAGTGGCAGTGAGATACGCTGGCGTAGATAAGAATTTTGAATTCAATGGCACTCCTAATATTGAGCGCTATTTGGCGGGTAGCGGAAAGAGTAAGTGGACGTTAGTTGGCACATTCGAAAGAAGCTCGAGCATTTCTAGCATCAGTAAATTACAACCGGGCGACGTATTGCTGGGCGAGATACCACATGGACACATCTTTATATATACAGGTAATAAGGCCGTCAGAAAGAAGTATCCGAATTCGAACGCAGATAGTTACGAAGCTGGTTATGGCTCGGTAGAAAATGCAAGTTATTATCCACATCTATTTAATCTGGTTGAAGATTCTAAAAAACGCACTATTAATAACATGACTTACAAAGTATTCCGAAGCGTCGATTGGGATAAAAAGAAATTTGAGAAAAAGAAGTTTTAGAGATGAAAAAACTAATTATATATCTTACCGCCATACTTACACTTAGCTTAGTGCCGGTATTTACGTATGCTGAAAAAGCCCCGTATGAAGCATCTTCGAACGACGCATGCTCAATTGCGGGCTTCAACGACCCTCTCATCTGCGGTACGGGCGAGAGCAATGAGGAACAAGAATTGCAAAAGCGCATAAAGAGAATTTTGGAAACCGTCTATCTTTGGATTGGAATCATAGCTGTGATTGTGATTGTGATTGGCGGCATTAGGTATATGACCTCAACGGGTGAAGCCGAAAAAATTAAGGGTGCCAAACACGCAATTACATATGCAATTATTGGTCTCGTAGTCACTTTAGCGGCCTTTGCGATTACAGAATTTGTGATTGGAGCATTAGAGGGTAGAGCTCCAGAGGGTGGCGGTACGCACGCTGAAGGAGGCGGGGGCTCCGGAGGCGATTCCGGAGGAGGAGGCGGTTCCGGTGGCGGCTCCGAAGGTGGCGAGGGTGGAGGTAGTTCCGATTCCGAGGAAGTGCCGGTAAAAAGTCTGAGTATGCCGTCGAAGACAACACTCGTAATCGATAAAACGATGCAATTGAAGATTGTAATTTTGCCGGATTATGCCACGGATAAAACTTTAACCTTTAGTTCAGAAGATTCGAACATAGCTAGCGTTTCTAATACTGGCTTAATTACAGCCAAGAAAGAGGGTGAAACCACAATTACAGCCAAAGCAAAAAGTGGCGTAACCGCGTCGATAAGAGTAACCGTTACGAAGCCGGTAGAGGCTAGTAATATTACATTGGAACCGACTAGTGCGACAATTAAAATTGGTAAGACTGTTACGATTAAAGCGACTATTAGTCCAAAAAATGCCGCAGATAAGACCATTACCTGGTCGACTAGCGACAAAAATATTGCGACAGTCACGAACGGCGGTAAAGTTAAAGGCATTAAAGAAGGATCCGCCACAATTACGGCGACAGCGAAGAATGGCGTCAAGGCTACGGCAAAAATTACGGTCGAGCCGAATGTAACCAAATACGATCCAGTACAGAAACAACTAAATTACAAACATTCGAATGGCCACAATCTTGACTATTGGCTGAATGTTCCAAAGGGCGCAACAAGTGGTATGCCGTTGGTGATATTCTTGCATGGTGATGGTGAAGTTAATCGTCCAGCGGCAGTTAAAAACCTGAAACAAGTAAAATATATGATGTCGTCAACTAAGTTCATTTCCCTAGCGCCAGTTACGAAAACGACCGACTGGAGGAGTAGCCACATTCAGCTCGCACTCAAAGGCTTAATTGATAAAACTATCGCCGATTACAAGAGCGATACAAAACGCATTTACGTGTGGGGCTTTAGTCGAGGCGCAATTGGTACGTGGCATATCGTGAATCGTTATCCTAAATTCTTTGCAGCAGCCGTTCCGGTAAGTTGTTGCGGTGGTGGAACTACTGCATCGAACTTTAAGACTACTAAAATCTGGGCGTTGGTGGGCGGTCTAGAAAGCGATTATAAACACTGTATGAAGAGTCTCGTAAACAGCATTAATAACGCTGGCGGTTCGGCGAAATATACCGAACTAGGCGGACAGACGCATGGCTCAATGAGCGGCGCAATTAATTATCCAGAAGTTGTCGATAACTGGATGCTGAAACAACATAGATAATTACACTTGTATTTCTGCGATCAGGTTGCCATGGTCGGAAATAATTTTGGCGAGATCTTCAATCTTAATCCAGACGGTAGCAGTATTGTCGTTGGGATGAACGCCGGCAAGATGATTTTGAGACTTAGCAAAATCTTGATCGACGAACCATTTTACAATGCAGTCTTTATCGTTCAACAAGCCGAATGGCGAAACGCTGCCTGGCGTAACGCCAAGGTATTTTTGCATATCGTTTGGCGAAGCAAAACTAAGATGGCGAAATGCGTGAGCTTTTTCAAAATCTTTGAGTTTGACTCGCTTATCTCCGCGCACAGTAATCATAATGTAATTGCGTTTTTTGTCGTCGCGTACAAACAGATTTTTGGCGACGGCATCGGGATAGAGAGCCTTAGCGTTTGAGAGTTCAGTCATATTGAACACGGCTTCGTGCTCGTCAATTTCGTGTTGGATTTTTTGCTGTTTTAATAATTTATATATAGCAGCTTTGTCCATAGCGGCTCCTTTCTTTTGGGCCATTATATCAGATAGGCCTCAGCAGCGAATAGTTATTGGTGCTATAGTATGAGTAGGATGAAAAAGCTTATCTTTTGTTTTGCCGTAATATTCGCTTTGAGTTTGGCGCCAACTTTTGCCTATGCCGATAACCCTTACGAAAGTAAGCAGGACGCTTGTGGCATTGCAGGTTTTGACGATCCCTTGATTTGCGGTACAGGAGAAAGCAATGAGGAAAAAGAGTTACAGAAACGCGTAAAGAGTATGCTTGAAACCGTCTATATGTGGATTGGTATTATTGCCGTAATAGTAATAGTAATTGGTGGTATCCGCTATATG
>JAGCSL010000076.1 GCA_017964115.1 Candidatus Saccharimonadota bacterium | reverse complement strand
TTTTGCAACCAGCTTACGCCCGCAGAAACACTGCGCCCAAATTGATAATATTTTCCCGCTGAAATATACGCCCCCACCGCCACACCGGGAGACGATACGGCCACAGCCGGATAGTCTACATCCACAAAACGATAGCTTGCCATACTAATTCGATCTGCCATTTTTGTCATTACGCGACGAAAAGCCTGCCATTCATCACTTTGCTGGTAGGCAGCGCCCGAACCGCGCGCAAATACAAACTCAATATCTACACAAGAAGCCGCAAAACTTCGCCCACCAAAAAGCGTCGTCAAACACAAACTCAAAACTAGCACAATAATTGCTTTCATACCCCAATCAAAACAGTCAACTGCCAGATAAAAAAGCATAAATTCAATTATTATCAGCTACTACCGTATTCACCTCTAAAATGCTAAAATAATATTCAATATGCAGCATAATAAAACCGCGTTCATCGACGTCAAACATTTCAAAATGTCTTTCGCCGACAAGGTCGTCATAAAAGATTTGTCTTTTAGTGTAGAGAAAGGCGAAATCTTTGGCCTCTTAGGTAGTAATGGCTCCGGTAAAACCACTACTATCCGCGCATTACTTAATCTGTATCAGCCGACCGGTGGCAAACTCCTTATTAACGGTCAGCCATTCAAAGCTGGTGGCGACATTAAAGTCGGGTATCTCCCCGAAGAGCGTGGTTTGTATAAGAAAGAGTCAGTCCTTGACGTGATGCTCTATTTTGCGCATCTCAAGGACCTCAAAAACGCCAAAGAATGGTGTCTTAATTATCTCAAGCGCGTCGGGCTCGAAGATCATGCTAGAACCAAAATCAACAAACTCAGTCAGGGCCAACAGCAGAAAATTCAGCTAGGCATCACCCTCATGAACGACCCCGAGCTACTAATTCTAGACGAGCCGACCAAAGGTTTTGATCCAGTCAACCGTCGCCTATTGATGGAAATCATCGACGAACTACACCAAAAGGGCAGCACTATCATCATGATTACGCACTATATGGACGAAGTTGAGCGCCTTTGTGATCATATTCTTCTATTAAAAGACGGCGTGGCACGCGCCTACGGCTCCGTCGCTGAGGTTCGCAAATCCTTCGGCAATAAATCACTTGATCAAATCTTTGTCGACGTCTATGGCGAAAAAGAGGAAGAGGAGCTAAAAAATGCGTAAAACCCTTGAAGTAATTCGTTTTGAAGTTATGCGCAGCATCAAAAAGCCTAGCTTTTGGGCTGCCGCTATCCTAATTCCGGTGCTATTTGGCTTCTATATTTTCATTGCCGCCATGAGCGGTTATTCCGCCGAAGAAGCTTTCATGTCCGGCACCGACACCACCAAAATGCAGCTTGGCCTCTATGATGGAGTCGACATTATCGACAATCTAGAAATCGAACTCGTCGATGGCGGCACGCAAAGCTTTAAACCTTACGAATCCGAACAAGCCGGCATTGATACCATCCAAGCTAAAGAGATTGACGTTTTCTACGCTATCCCAGATAATTTTGGCGAAAATCTTACCGTTAAAATCTACACTAAGCCAGACAAAGTCACCCTACTCGACAACTATTCCGAATCAATTGCCTACGCACTCCAACGCCGCGCCACCGCCGAAGTCTCCGCTATTAACTATTCCATCATTACAAATGCCATCAACTACGAAACTATCAACTTCGATGCCACCGATGGCCATGTCGTTGAAACCAACGAAATTATCGGCAAACTTTCCGGCCCAGTCATTGCGCTCGCTCTCTTCTATATTCTCATCGTTGTGCTCGGTAACCGCCTAGTAGTTGCTATGACTGAGGAAAAAGAGAACCGCATCAGCGAACTTATGCTGACTAGTATTAAACCGCGCGACTTAATCATCGGGAAAATTATTTCTTTGATGATTGTGGGCTTGATTCAGTTACTTGTACTCGTAATTCCAGTTCTCGTCTTATACAAAGTTGGCATCAACTACAATGTCATCCCAGAGTTTATCCAAGAAGGCATTAACGCGCTTTCTATTGCACAATACATGCTCCTACTTTTGGCATCTTACTTCCTCTTTACCGCCGGCTGTATCATTATTGGCACCATGACACCAACCGCCAAAGACGCCAACTCATTTTCAAGCGTGTTCATTATTATGGTCATTTTGCCGCTCTTCTTCCTTGGCAGTTTTGTCGGCAAAGATAACCAATTCATGATGTATTTCCTCACTTACTTCCCGCCAAGCGCGCCAATGTCTATCATGCTACGCGCCATTATGGGTAGTCTCGCGGAATGGGAATTCTGGGTAGGCCTCGTCGACATCGTCATCGTGGGCGCGTTGTTGGCGAAACTAGCAACATATATTTTCTGCAAAAACGCAATTGAATTTACCGCGCGTATCAACTTTAAAAAACTACTCGGGAGCCCACGAAAATCATGGAAAAGCTAAGTATTCTCCTCGGTAAAAGCGTCCAAAAAGTCACTCGCCTTCGTGGCAACGGTGGTTCCGCTTTACCTGGTCTCGTCATCGAACGCACCAACCCAAAATTTGTCCGCAAAGTGCTATCAAAATTGCCATACGGTGTCGTGGTGGTATCTGGCACAAACGGCAAAACTACTACCACTAAAATCGTAGCCGAATTGCTCGAGGCCGAAGGCCTCAAAGTCTTCACCAAAAAAACCGGTAGTAATTTTGTTCGCGGTGTAATATCCGCCATCCTTAAAGACATCAAACTGAGTGGCAAATTCGATTACGATATTGCCGT
>JAGCSL010000075.1 GCA_017964115.1 Candidatus Saccharimonadota bacterium | reverse complement strand
CGGTGTTAACGGAAATACTGAAGAAGCAGTCGAATCAAGTATCGAATCGACCGAGAACGTAGAATCGGCTGAAAGCTCAGTTGAATCAAGTATCGAATCGACCGAGAACGTAGAATCAGCCGAAAGCTCAGTTGAATCAAGTGTCGAATCGACCGAGAGCACGGCCGAGTCGCATGAGGATCTTAAAGATTATGAGCCGATGACTTTAGCGAAGGCTGAGGCGACTGGCAATTCAACTATTGATATTGAAAGTGTCAAAGAAACGCTCAAAGCTAAACATGAAGACGTTGCTGACGTTGCTATTTCTATGTTGGAGTACTGGAACCATAGTCTCACCCATGAAGACCGCCTAAATTTCTTGCGAGGAAATGTCTCCGAAAACCGAGCAGGTATGCAACGAATCTTAACCTCAGTTGGCTTAATTGAGATCACCAGTCACGATGGTAGCAATTCCGAAGAAACCGAATCTGCCACCGAAGACGCTGATGCCGAATCCACACCGGAAGAATCCTCAGAGGAAGAATCTACACCGGAAGAATCCTCAGAGGAAGAATCTACACCGGAAGAATCCTCAGAGGAAGAAGAGGCAGAAGAAGACGAAGAAACAGAAGAAGCAGGCTTAGATATCGATCCTCTCAACGCGGATATTCTTAACGACGAAGAGACAACCAGTGAGACTGTTGTCAAATTTATGGACGGTGCACTCCAAAAAATCAAAGAGCTCTTAGGCCCAGATCGAATCGCCAAAATTTCAAGTGCTGTTGAAAAGTTCAAGAATATGAAAGGCAAATTAAAGAGTTGGCGAGCTTTATTAACCCTTCCGAAAGAAGAACTTAGCGAAGCGAACCAAGACATGCTAGACACTCTCGAAGGCTATGGCATACTAGAACCTCAAATCGAAGAAGAAGATGCCGAAACTAGCGACGCCGAGACTGCGGCCGAAGATGAAGCCGAGAATACCGTCGAACAAGCCGAACGTCCACATATTACGCCAATTACCAGTTTCTCAATCAAAAATATGAGCCCAAATCGAATGAGAGAACATATCAATAGCTCCTTCCAAAAACTTGAAGGTTTCCTAAGCCAGGAAGACGCCGATAGGCTAAGGGATGCCGTAGATACTTGGAATAATGTCCTCAGCAATAGTCGCAGAAAAGGATTGCTCAACCGCCCACTCAAGAAATTTGGTCCAAAAGATATAGCAGTCCTCCAGACACTTGAAGAATTTGGGCTAGTTGAACGAATTGACACAGAGTCAGTAGCCGCTGAAGATAGCGCCGCTGAAGATGTCGATACTAGCGCCGAATCCACAGCGGAAGCAGCCGAAGAAGAATCCGCCACGGAAGAATCATCCGCCGAAGAAGAATCAGCAGCCGAAGAAGAATCCGCCACGGAAGAATCTACAGCAGAAGAGACCGCAGAAAACAACATCGAACAGCAAGCCGAACGTCCACGTATTAGAGCAATTACTTCTAGTATGGTTGAAGGAATGCGCCATGTGGATATATCCAAACAAATGAAAAGCTCGTTTAAGAAACTAGAAAAGTTCCTTACGCCAGATGAAGCAAGTAGGCTTCAAGATGCCATAAACGCATGGAATAACCTGAAAGACGGCCAGCAAAAAGCCTTCATGAAATACCCTATGGAAGGGTTTAGCGAGAAAAACCAGAACATGATCAAGACACTTGAAGAGTTTGGTTTACTAGAACGTGCCGATACGGCCGCAAGGATGGCCACCGAAGCAAGCGCAAAGGAAACTACAGAAGAGTCAACGGGAGAAACTACGGAAGAAGTGACTGAAGATGATAACGCAGAAACTACCGAAGATACTAACCCTGATCTAAGCGCTGAACGCCCACGCATTAGACCACTTACTGCTGATATGGCTAGGAGAATGCGCAATGTCGACATGAATAGACACGCAAGCGACTCCCTTCAAAGACTAGGAGGCTTCCTCAGTTCTGAAGAATCTAGTCAGCTCGAAAAGGCCGTAAAAGCATGGACTGATCTAAATGATAATCAGAAAAGAGCCTTCTTGACGCGACCAAAGACTGAATTTAGCCAATCTAACCAAGATATGGTTAGCACACTTGAACAATTCAACCTAATCCAACGCCAAGAATAACCATTAATTAGACACATCTTGACAAAACATAAGTTTTTTGATATAATGGACCTATTGGGTATCTCAAGGGATATATAAACATAAAAACGGAGAAAAAGCCTATGAGCGAAACAATCAAACCAAATGACGAGCAAGGCGCAGACGCCAGTACTCAGTGGGACGCCTTAACCCCACCGACTACAGACACTCAAACTGAAACAACGCCCGACTCTGCTTCAGCTACGCTAGGCGCAGAAGATACTGCTGAAAGTCAGGAGCAAGCACCAGATCCGCGCGTCGACTCATTAGCTATCCCTCTTGCTCGCGACTACGCCGAGAGAAATTATCCAAAACAAGAAGATGGCACTTTCACTCCATGCTGGCGTGGTGTAAATGGTGAAAAACAATACCGTGGCAAATCCCCTGCCGACCTTATAGCTGAAGGTATGAGTGAAGAAGAAGCCAAAGCTGCCGTTATCGATATCGCCAACACTCCATTCGATCAATATTCTGAACACTGGAAAGAGGCAAATCGCGGTGGCGCCCGCTTCTTAATTGAACTGGTTGACACCTACGGAAGTAGCGAAATAATGACGGCTGATTTTGCCAATGACGAAGCAATGCGCGTCAAATACGGCGACCTAGTTCACAAAAACTGGATGGAACGCAACAGTTGGGAAAAGGACCAACGCCCTGAGCTATTCGTACCATTCATCCAACTTCCGCCAGACGAACAGCAAAAAGACATTGACCAGCTTATCATCCTTCAAGAATGGCTTAAACAACAATCCGCTGGCGAATCTGAAGCCTAATTAAGACAGAAACTAAAATATCCCCCACGGGGGATATTTTTATTTTGCTCTTTTTAAATAATAAAAACGCTCAATATTCCCGTAGCGCCCCGCCAATTCATTATCGCGCTTCCCCACAATCACAAATTTATTCTTCTTCAGCCAAAACTCAAAATCCGCGATAATCGTACGTCGCATTTTATTATTCTTTACTACCCCACTTTTTAGCTGCGCTCGTCTTGCCTCAAATTGCGGCTTCAACATTACTAGATATTCCGTATTCTCATCCCCAAGCTCCTGCATCGCATATCTCAGAACCTTACGCAAACTTACAAAGCTCACATCGGCCAAAATCACATCTGGAGGCATACAATGAAAATCGAAAATATCCATTTTTTCGTATAGCTCTACTCTCTCATCAAAACGTAGTGGCGCTTTCATCTGATTCGTACCCTTTTCTACCGCAATCACACGCGCCGCTCCTTTCCGTAAGGCACAATCCGTAAAGCCGCCCGTCGATGAACCGATATCTAGCACGGTTTTTCCACGCAAATCTACTCTAAACGCCCTAATAGCGTCACGTAGCTTGTACTCTGCTCTTCCAACAACATCCATTTATTTCATTATAACAAGAAGCGGTTTCGCTGACTTCTTGATCTCCACCATTGAAACATCCGGGATCATTTTATATTCCCCCTCTGCTTGGAACATCATTTTCGCTGGCTTTCGAAAAACTAACTTATCATAATCACTCTCTGTTCCCGGAATTCGCTTCAAGATACTCCGCGCCATCATTACAATTAGCGGCCAAAACTTCGTCATTCTACCGGTCGCACTCAAAAAAGCATCTTTTTGCAAGCAATATTTACCACCCTTCATCATTTTTGCTACAGTTTTACCGTTTACGGCCATATAGTCCGATGCGCCATTACTAGCTACGTACTCTTCCGACGAATTGCCCAAACTGAATTCCGGCATAAATGTATGCTTTTTGCGTTCCTTAAACCACCAGCTTGCCAGCACTCGAATACTATAGAAAATGCTCTTCTTCCCTTTACGCAAAGATTTACGCGTTTTTGGGTTATCAAACACTTCGCACGCTTCCGCGAACATGCCAATCGTAAAGTAGCACATCCCATAACGCCAGTGTTTCCCGTTTATCTTGCACTCAAGCGGCCACGTTTCAACCGCCTCCCCCTTTATAATCTCCTCTACATTGGGCTTACCAAACGTACGCGCCGTATCGTTAAAGTTCCCGTAGCCCAAAACGCCTAATCGAACACCTTCTCGTCCAGAAAGCATAATTCCATTTAATGCAATATTCGCCGTACCGTCGCCACCTGCCGCAATTACTAAATTCCCGTCCTCCAAGACTTTTGCTAAACGTTTCGCATTGTCATCAACATCGGTATCGACAACTTCATACTTACCAATCATCCACCCCTTTAATCCTCGCAGCTTATCTACCACATCTTTTTTAACTTGAAGATAATGTGAACTACGCGGATTGTAAACTAAAATCAATTTATTCATTTTCTATCCTGCTCCATCAAATAATCTCTCAAATCGCCAATCTTATCATAAAAAGCCAGTATTTCTTCTTTTGACGCCCCCGCGATGGCCTCCAACTTCACATTCGTATATTTCTTTTCAAGCTTCTTCCCCTCTTCTACTAGTTCTTTGTATTTCTTTTCAAAATCCTTATCTTTTGCCGACAGCTTTTGAACTTTTGTCTGATAATCACCTAAATCCGTTGCCATCTGTTTTAGATAATCACTACTCGATTCTTTTAGTTTCATTAAGTCATCTTTACTTAGTTCGCCATCAAATACTACAGACAGATCCTGCTCTACTAGATAAAGGGTATGTATATTTTCGTAAAGCTCTATTGCTTCATTCACGAGTCGCTTAACATTTTCATCACTACAAGCCACATGGCTAGCAAGCTTATTAACCGCCTCACTCTTCGCTGCAGCTTTTTCAAAACCTTCTACTATTTTCTTCTCGTCATTATTTAACTTCATATTAGCAGGAGTCATTTCTAAGAACTCCTTAACTTTTTCCTGATCACGACTAAAATTAGCTATATCACCGTCTAGGGCCCTATATTCTGCTAGTCTTCTTTCATGAGCTTCCTGTGTATTCTTGTCATGTAGCACCAAGCCTACACATACGCCACTCGCCACTGCTAAACCAGCTAAAACGCAAATTCCAATTTTTATACTCTTCTTCATCGATACCCCCTCGTTACCCAGAGCTCGTTATTTAATGGCCAAGAGTTACCCGTACAGCCCCTTAAACCAGTCGATTGTTGTAGCATTACCGGCGCCACACCACCTGCGCCACAAGCCGTGACATGATCATGTCCAAGATAGTGACCGACCTCATGATTAATCACCATTTGTCGATAACTAGTTAGACTTAAACCTGCCGAAGTATAACTAGTTGTAGAATTCAGCCAGCGAGTGTCGTTAATTAATACCTCCGGAAAGACCGTACAGCTCAACTCCGCCGAACATCCGCCATATTTTTCTATTTCTGCGCCAGATGCCAAAATCACATGCAACTTTCCGCCACTTGCGACTTTTCTAAAATTCACTCCCGCCTTTTTCCAACCTCTCGCGTCGGTTAGCGTACTCTCGACGAGAGTCGCAAATTCATTCGCATCGCCCTTAATTTTACCCCGCGTGGAAATATCAAAAGTAATATTATACTTTGCTACACCGGAGCTACTGCCATTTGAACCAGAATTTGCTACTAAAGATTTCTGTTCTTCTGCAGTTTTACTCAAAATCACTTTTTGGCTTGCCACCTCATGAGCAACTACCAAAGTTATCAGGCCTTCAATCATATACCCCCTATTTTATAAAACTTTTTACTCTTTGTCGTCGGTCTTGCAAGGAATTACGTCTTTAATAGCTTCTTTTTCCTCATCAGTCGAATCTGCGCAGGCATCTTCCTTCGAAGCATCAAAGCCGCCTAATTTCCACTTTCCGTCAGCAATTTTTTCATAGAGCACTGCACGTCGTGTACCACTTTCGCGATGGATACCTAAGCTCACAACCTTATAAATGCTGTTGCGCGTAACAAAGTTTATATTCGCGTCGGCTAAATCTAGCTTATAATTTGCGTTATATTTACCTGTCAACAAGGAATCAATTTCCGCTAAATCGCCACCATTCAAGATTTCGGTCGAATCCATCCGCGTAACTGCCTCAGTCAAGTTTTCGACACCCAACTTCGTATAGAGACTATTCAGCTCACTCTTCGTCGTATCGAGCTCACGTTTGGTTTTCGCAATATCTTTATCCAAATTCACTACGATCACTAGCGAAACGATTAAGCCAAGCAATAAACCGCCAGCCAAAACACCCAGCAATATCGCACCCCTTTGCCAGGTATAATCCACAACCTTACGACCGCTTACTACGCCATTTGCGTTTACGACATCAACCACGTTCATCGGTACAGCGCTAGCGGCTTGTTGTTGCTCTTGCTGCTGCTGCTGTATCGCATTATTGTCATAATTCTCATAAGCAATGTTTGGTCCGCCAAAACCATCAAAATTCTGCGCATTCTGCTCTTGAGCTTGCGGATTCTCCATATTTCCCTGTTGTGTATCGTTTTGTTGCGGATTCATCTTTCTCCTCACCAGAAATACTTATGCTTACATAATAACATATTTTTCGAAAGTCGAAAATAACACTTTCCGCTAAAGAATTATTTCAATACCGTCTACTTTCCTTTCGCCGCTCATACGAGCATCGTCGCCGTTTATTTCAATATAGTGATCACCAAAACCAGATTTTGGAATATCAACTTTTAGCGCACTTCTTTCTATTACCTCTGCGCCCTGTGGCAATCCAAGCCGACCAAGCAAACTCATATTCAATATGGTTCCACAGCTCGTTGCGCTCGCGCCAGTCAAGAATATTGAAATACGCGCCTCTGGAAATTTTCTTTTTAAACTTTTAGCCTTTTTGATTATTGTTGACACATGGCTCAAATAGATATCGCTACTCTTATTGCCATATACCCGGTCCATTACGAAAGACATCCTCCGATCGTCTTCTTCACCTACTGGAACAAAGTACACAATCTCATCCGAAACACTGCCAACCTCTCCAGCGCTACCGCTTGAATAAAGATAAAACTTATAACCTTCACCAAATGTCAAATCCGTATCATTATTACAACCTTTAGTCTTACAACTCAAGCACGCTCGCATGTTCTCTATAATTACCGGCATTTTATTACTACAAATAGTCTTTATGGTACCCTGCGCACCACCTTCTCTCTTCCCAATGATCGCACTTATCTCTTGTAGCTTCTTAATGAGTTTTCTTCTTCCGTTACCTTTCTCCTCTTCATCGTTACTAATCGAGATATTCTCAAACTTCTTTACTACCTCGTTATATAACGCATCAATTTGAGCGAATTTTTCTCTTACTTCTTTCAAATATCCTTTTACGACTTCTATCTTTCGCTTCTTTTCCTCTTCGTCGCCACTTAACAAATCAGCCTTTTCGGCCTTCATCACAATGCCTTCCAAAAACTCGATATCCGCGCTCAAGGCCATAACACCAGAATGCGGCTCGAACTCTTCCCCGAGTTCAGCAAATATTTCCGCTACTTCGTCACTCGGCATCAACATACTCTGCAATTCACCAACCACCTCAGCAATATTGCTACTTTCAATCATCTTATAAGCAGCAGCAATCTTGCCTAAATCTTTAAAGCCTCTCTGTAAATGTTTATTAATATTATCTGGCGTCAACTCTATACCATTGCTAGTTAGCATTGCCTCTAGTATTTGAGCCACTTCAATCTCTTCAGCGCTGAATGTTACACTTTTACCACTTTCGCGCATCCATAGCTTCGTCGCTACGCCATTAATCATCTTAGGTTCATATTTCATCAGGAGCTTAATTTTTGTCTTATCCATTGGATCGTCATATAAATCTGGGTCCATTAATTCGACAATATTTTGGCTCATAGTTTGCAGTTTCGTATCGACCGTCAGTACACTTCCAGCTCTAATCTCCGTCGTTTCATCTTGCAAAGCTTCCCTAAAAGCACTTAATCTTTCGGAACTTGCTATACCCACATTTTCCGAAGTAATTGGGTCTGCTTCCCTACTTTCCTTTATAGCCTCAGCAACCGAATAGCTCGTTCCCAACTCCAAGAACATTTCTGGGTCAACCTCTCGCCCGTCCCTTAAATCATCCCAAGCGGTTCTCCCGTGTTCCCCTTTCTTCATCTGCAGTGCTAGGAAAAACCCAATTAGATTCTTATTGTCTTCACTGGGGTCACTAATATTACTGAGATAGAGGACCATATCTTCCAAAGCACGCATATCGTCGCGGTCAAGTTCTTCCGGAATGGCTTCTGGCAAAATGCCAAATTTATCTTGGAATAACTCCGATATCTCGCCAAAGATATTCATTTTTACTTTTTCGATACCCGCTCTTCTTCGCTCTCTATAAGCCTTATCGCCCTCATCATCTCCACGACTTTCGAAAGAAAATGGTAACAGAGCTAAATGCAAATCATTCATTAGTTTTGCTTTATCGACATTTCTATAATGAGCCGTCGATATGCCACGACCAACATTATCTCCTTCATAATCATATTCTTTCAATAAAGCTAGCTTTGCTCTATAAAGCGGGAATATTTCCTTTATAAATATTCTGAAATCTTCTTCTTCACTTATCCTATCAAATACGCTCAAAAATTCTTTATAGATTGCTGGATCAGCTTTCATTATTTCTGCCGAAATCGAATAATAACTGGCTTTTTCTTGATCGTTCCATTTTTTGATTCTCTTCTCGACACTACTTGCGCCCTTAGCGATTTCGCCATCTTTGACTTGCCCAAGTTCACCACAATAATCCAAGAACATTTCGATTTGCGTTAACGGCCCCGCCCCATCACATTCATGCATATATTCAGCGAACAATCTTAAGCCTATTGGCATTTCGCCAGTCTCTAGATATTGCTCATATTCTTTTCGCAACATCTGCATTGCTAGGTTCTTATTTTTTATATTCGCTTCCGAAAACGCTTCTTTCACGCGAAGATCATCTTCTGACGCGCCTGACCAATCATCCGCATCCATCTTAATGAATCTCGCCAATGCTGCTAAAACATTGTTTTCATCAATTTCAGCAGTTTCGCTACCCAAAATATCGCCATACGCTATTCCTAACAGTAAAGCTTTTGTACTGTCCGAAAAACCATACTGTTCTTTCTGCTCATCACTAAGCCCGTTTAGAACATCAGTCATTCCTTTTCTGAGACACTCGATAAAGAATTCGTCAGTTGGACCATCACCACTAAAGAAGTCCTTAACTTTATCGAAGGTTACAAAACGAAAATCATCTAAGCTACTTCCTTCACTATTAGCCATTATCAGGAAGGCTTTTATATCTTCCCTACCTGCAAATACTTCTTCAATTTCATCGTTCTCAAGAAAACTATACAAAGCTACAATTGGATTATCCGAATCGAAGTATTTTCTTTTTACAAAATCAAGGAACACCTCTCTGTCAACGCCTAATCGGTCTCTTACCTCTTGCGTAAAACAAGACATCTGGCTAAATGGCGCGTCCATCAACGGGCCACTTAAAAATTCTTCAGTGACTTTCCCGTCTTTTAGATATTGACCGACATCCCTAAAAGGCACATATTGCGCGATCGTCGAGCGATATTTTGGATTTGAGCCAAAATGAGACGTTGGTCTTATAGGACGCTTGTTGCTAAAAACTCTCAGGAATTGTAGGTATGAAATCACCGACTCATCATCCCCGAATGCTTTTTGCATTATTTCATCATCTAAATCGGCTAATTCCACATATTTTAATTGGCCAGAATCACGTTGCTGACGAATTATACGCGCAAACTCATCATCACTAACACCTAATTCCCTGAGAAGGGCTGGACTCATTTTGCATAAAAAGCTCTTCGAGCTTTCATCCCACATCATTAACTTAGTGAAAAACTCTTCCTTCAGCCCATCGTCTCCATAATACTCACCAACATCTTCTCGCTTCAGTCTCGTAAGAACTTGTGGCAATTCCTCCTTCATGGAACCCATAATTCTAATAAAACCAAGTTCAGCCTCAGAGAAATACCCAGATTCTTCCAACAATTCTACGTCAACTACCCTAAATTTTTCTAAGCTTCCGCCACTTTCTATACATCCTTTAATAGCCGATAATTTTCCCTTTTTATCCAGAACGCCAAATACACTTGGTCGTCTCTCTAGGATATCTTCGTAAAAACTATCTAAAGGCTCTCCGTACTCATCGAATTGACTCTCATCAATTTCGGACATACCGAATATATATAGCAAGCGATCTTTTTCCGTAAAAGTACCGTCGCTTATTTCTTCAAACACCTCATATCGTTTCAACTCCGGATACTGTTCTAATCTTCCACTCTTCACTAAGTCATCAAGTATCTCTTTATTTGCTACAATATATCGGATTAAATTAGAATCCCTTTTATTACCTTCACCGGGGAGATTTTCAGTCAATACCTGCAATAGTATTTCCATCGTTTCGGGGTCCTCGACCTTCTCTTTGACGGTCTTACTAAATTCAGTTCGATTGAAAAAACGAATCGTACTATTATTTTTCAATAGCTCAAAGAACGTTTTCTTTATCGTTTTTTGTTCAAAGTCATATTTACTAAATACCGATGAATCGCTATCGCTCACCATCCTTCTAAAATCTAATAAATCGTCAATTCCTCTTTCAGATATAGCTTTTAGCCAATACTCATCCTTTATCGGTAAGTCGTCAGGGATATCTCTTACAGCGCATTCCAGTAGTGTTGAAGCTTTAATAAAGCTTTTCATTTCGCCACCATAATGACTGAACAATCCAGAATACAACTCCATGGCATCGCCTGCTTTTATCAGGCCGTGATCTCTTAATTGCTCATAGAAATGACGAGCAACTCGTTTTTGCTCATCTTGCCATTCTTTTTGATTTTCACGAGCAGAATCCCTAGAAGCTGACCAGGTATCCGTCAAGAGAGACGTTTTAAGCAAGTTTATGCCCTTTTGACTTAACGATCCAAGAAATTCTACCTGCTCATCAGTTAAATCCTCTTCTTGGTTGGATATACTTCGAACTTCCCGTCTTAATCGATCCTGAAAGGACTTGTCTTTTAGACGTTCTAGGCTACAGTTTTTAGCAACCTCATAAATACTTATCGCGCCTCTTTTTTCAAATTCATCAAATAGACTCATCTTAAAGAACATCTCGTCATTCATCAAAATATGGCACACTTCTTTTAGATATCCGCCATCCTCAGCATCTCTCAGAGCTTTTTCGAAATCAGCATCAAGCGCCACTTCTTCATCTTCCGAAAGTTCTATCTCTTCATCTGCATACTTGACTACTAGATCCATAATCCTTCTAATTTCATTAGCAGCCATAGACGCTTTTCTCTCTTTCGAATCATCGGTCAGCAATTCTTCAACTCTCGTCGCCGCTTCACCTATATTTTCTGATAGCTCTTCGTCAGTCTCTTCGCCGTGCTCTGCCGTCTCCCCGGTTTCGTCAGACAGGCCCTCAAACGCCCCTATCATACCATTTTCAAACTTGTCTTCTTCCATTTAGCCCTTACCTCTCTTGTCCTATATCTATTATACCAATAGCAACAAAAAACAACCCTCCGGGTTGCATTCTTGAATCTGGCGGAGAGGACAGGATTCGAACCTGCGAAAGCCTTGCGACCTTACACGCTTTCCAAGCGTGCTCCTTCAACCACTCGGACACCTCTCCAGCTCTGTATATTTTAGCATAAAAGCCCCGCACCTACCAGTTCGTATAAAAATAGTCATAAAACTGAGCACTTTTTAAACGCTATCAGTTTTATTCTGTGGCAAAAACAGATATAATATTTGTAGTCAAAAATAATAATTCATAACTGCGATGCCAAAAGAAAAGAACGAAACTATTATTGAGCTCAAAGCCGTTACGAAGCGCTACGGTTTTGGTGATGCTGAATCTTTCGCGCTTCACAACTTCGACCTCACCGTTAAGCGCGGTGAATTTATTATGATTATGGGACCTTCTGGATGCGGTAAGACTACGCTTCTAAATATCATCGGTCTCCTCGATAAACCAACTGCCGGCGAATATTTCCTTAATGGAAAAAGTGTCGAACGCATTTCCTCTCGCAGAAAAGCTCACTTCCGCGCTAAAGAAATTGGCTTTATTTTTCAAAATTTCAACCTTATCCCAAACCTGTCCGTTATTGAAAACGTTTCTCTTCCCCTTATTTATTCTGGCTATCACAAAACCCGCCGCCTTAAAAAAGCCGACGATATTCTCGAACATTTTCACTTGCGCGAACGCGAATACTATATGCCTTATCAGCTATCTGGTGGCCAGCAGCAACGCGTCGCCATTGCGCGCAGCCTAATTTCCAATCCATCCATCATCCTTGCTGATGAGCCAACCGGCAATCTCGATAGTCGCAGCAGCCACATTATTATGGAAGAACTTCGCGATATCCATGCACAAGGCAACACTATCATCATGGTCACTCATAACCCCGCCCTTACAACCTACGCCACGCGCGTCATTAATATGCTTGACGGCGAAATCGACACCGATATTAAAACCGTTGACGATAGCGATCTTCCGCGTCCAGGCGATCCAGAGAAAATCTCCGTTCGTATTCTTAGCAAAAAGCGCCCCGTCGAATTAGAAGTCGATTCTCAAACTAAAGTCGTCGTTTCCGGCGAACATGTCACCATTGAAAACGAAGAAGAAAACGACTCTAAAAAACCGAAGCAGCACAAGAAAAAGTCCGACAAAAAACTCAAAAAGAAAACTAAAACCGAAAAGAAGGAGTCCTAACCATGGCATTACTACTTAATACTCATTTCCATCTCGCCATTGATAGCCTCCGTCGCAATCGCGGCCGCACTTTTCTCTCCGCTCTCGGTATCGCTATTGGCGTCGCATCGATTGTTTTAATTCTATCTCTAACCGGCGGCATTAATCGCTTAATCAGCGCCAGTTCCGATAAGAATAATGCCGATCTAGTTCTCGTTCGTCCTAGTACCGGCAAAGATGCTACTCAAAACATAATTAGTGAATTAACCTCAAATAATCAATTCACTAAGTCTAATCTTACTCTCGAAGACGTCAATACCATTAGTGACCTTTCTGAAGTTTCCGCCGTTGCCCCAATTGCCGCCTCGACTAGTGCTATTAAAATCGGTGACCGCACCGTTCAATCTGTCAATGTCGTTGCGACTAATCCAGATTTCGCCAATGTCGTCTCTCTCCATCTAAAAAACGGTCAATTCCTCGACTCAAGCCTCCGCAAGAACGTTGCCGTGCTTGGCTATAACATCGCGATGCAACAATTCGGTGGCACCGAAGCTATCACCAAAACCTTCACTTATAACGGCAAACACTTCATGGTGGTCGGCGTCCTTGACGAAGTTAGTGATCCTATCAATTACAACGGCATCAACATCGATGAATCAATTATTATTGACATCAATTACGCCAGCACCTTCGAATCGTCCATTCAGATTCAGCAAATTGACGTTCGTACCGTTACTACCGACGCTGTCGATAAAGTCACTAAGGCAATCAAGGAAAAACTCACCGAAGCCAAGAATGGTGATGAAAGTTTTTCGGTCATTACCAGCGCCGAAGATATGCATCCTGCTGGTTCACTATTGTCAATCGTATCCGGAATGCTTACTTTAGTTGCCTCTATTTCACTTATAGTTGGCGGAGTCGGCATTATGAATATTATGCTCGTCTCCGTATCCGAGCGTACGCGCGAAATTGGTATTCGTAAATCCGTTGGTGCCTCTTCCGGTAACATCCTACTTCAATTCCTCTTCGAATCAGTTATCCTCAGTGTCATGGGTGGCCTTCTCGGTTTCGCACTAGGATATATCGGAGCATTTATCATTTCCCTCCTCACACCATTTGCTCCGCATATTTCTTGGCAAATTCTCGGTATCACGGGCGGCGTTTCATTAGTTGTTGGCGTTCTGTTCGGCATCTATCCTGCAATCAAAGCCGCCAGTAAAGATCCAATCGCTTCACTAAAATATTATCGTTAAATACTGCCTATAAAAAATATCCCCGAAGGGGGATATTTTTTATTCTGGCACCTTTATTCTTATACTTTGATAAGGCCGTATTTCTCAAGAATCCTACGGTAGCTTCGATGCGTCGACGTTGTTCCAGTGTAAATCTGAACCCTGCCTTCATTATCGATTCTATTACCTTGAGTATTACCGCAGTAATAGTTCACAGCATTCGTCAAATCAGTTAAATCATTTGGATCAACTTGGCTACGAATTTTATCAAAGTTGTCTCTCATGCGCTTGCTCAGTTCGAACCGACTTCCGAAAGTTCCATTTCTTAGCATCTCGAGCGTAATTGGTTCAATACTAATATCCTCATTAGACTCTTCGCTAGATTCAGTTTCAGTCGATTCTGTACTCTCCGTCGACTCAGTACTTTCGGTCGACTCGGTACTTTCCGTCGACTCGGTGCTTTCGGTCGACTCGGTACTTTCCGTCGACTCGGTACTTTCCGTCGACTCGGTGCTTTCG
>JAGCSL010000074.1 GCA_017964115.1 Candidatus Saccharimonadota bacterium | reverse complement strand
TGTAGAGAACTGAAACAATAATATACCAAACCAATCCACCTTCGAGCTTGTCGTTATTCTTCTCGCCAGTCTTTTTATCGCCAACCGTGGTCGGCACGTCTTGAGTCGGTGCTGCTGGCTGTTCTGGTGCTACTGGAGCTGCCGGTTGTTCTACTGGTGCTACTGGTTCTGGCGCTGGCGCTACCGGTTCTGGCGCCGGTGCAGCCGGCGTTGGTTCCGGTGCGATTGGAGCTGGTTCGGCTCCCTCAGTTCCTGCATTTCCAAAAGTATTATTATCCATTTTTAAACCCTCGTTATTTAAGACTATTTTAACATAAGCAAAACGACGGGGTCAGAGAAAGCTGGTTATCTTTTTGACAAACCCTATCCACTAGTTGTATCATTGTATTATGCAAGTAATACAATTTAAATTCGATAACGAACGGCCAATCTATTTGCAGTTGGTCGAACAGCTTCGGATTGCTATTGTGTCTGGCGCGTATCCGGCGGGCAGTCGACTCCCGTCGGTACGCGAACTTGCCGTCATGGCCAAAGTGAACCCCAACACAATGCAAAAAGCTCTCACCGAGCTCGAATCCGACCAGCTCATATTTACCGAACGTACCAACGGTAAATATGTTACGAAGGACCAGCGCTTGCTCGCCAAAATCAAGGCCGAGCTCGCCACCGACTTGGCGGATAATTATCTTGCCGACATGTCTAAAATTGGTATTACTCCAGCGGAATCTATCAAATATATCAAACATAAAGGAGGGCAGTAGATGGCAACATTACTGGAATGTAAACATCTATGCAAAAAGTTCGACCAAAAGGTCGTACTAGACGATGTCAGTCTCAAAATCGACAAAGGAAAAATAATTGGCCTATTAGGCAAAAATGGTGCAGGGAAGTCGACACTCATTAAGCTCATTAATGATTTACTTACGATAGACTCCGGCAAAATACTTTTTAAGGGCAAGCCGATCGGCGTTAATTCTAAATCTCATATTTCATATTTACCCGAGCGTACCTATCTCGACAAAACCATGACTATCGCGCAGGCTTTCAAAATGTTCAGCGAGTTTTATAGTGACTTCGACGCAGAACGTGCTCATAAATTACTAGAAGATCTCGACCTGGACGAATCCATGAAGATCGCCAAAATGAGCAAAGGCATGCAGGAAAAACTCCAACTTATTTTGGTCATGTCTCGCGATGCGGATCTTTATATTTTGGACGAGCCGCTTGGCGGCGTCGATCCGGCCACCCGCGATCACATTCTCGACACTATTCTCTCCAACTTCAAAGAAGGTTCTAGTGTGATTATTTCTACACACTTAATTTCCGATGTTGAACGCATTCTCGACGATGTGATTTTCATTGATAAAGGCCAAGTTGTACTCACCGGCTCTGCCGATAAACTGCGCGCCAAACACAAATCATCAATTAACGATATTTTTAGGAGTATGTTCGATGCTAAGAAAACTCATTAAATACGACCTACTATGGATCAATCGCGTCATGGTTTACTATTACGCCTTAACCATCGTTCTTTCTGTTCTCATGCGCATTGCCGAAAACTTCACTGGCTCCGTCATGGGCGATATCGTTTACGGCATTTTGCGCGGTTTCGTAATCGCGGCTTTCGCTAATGTTATTATTAATGCCGCCATTCGCATCTGGGTACGTTTCACTCAAAACCATTATAAAGATGAAGCTTACCTCACACATACTTTGCCAGCTACCAAAGCGCAACTTTTTGACAGTAAAGCCATTTCTGCACTCATCTCAACTTTAACCGCCGTCGCTGTCGTGATTGTTTGTTTCTTTATCGCTTTCTGGAACAACGATATTTACACTTACTTCCACAATCTTGTCGAGTATGGCAACGCGGCGCCAATCATTGCCGGCATTTTTATCACCTCACTTCTAGAAGTTCTTTACATCGTTATAGTTGGACTATTCGGCATCGTGGTGGGGCATCGTTCCAACAACGGCCGCATGCTTCGTTCCATTATCATCGGCATGGTTCTATATTTTGCCCTTCAATGCATCTTGCTCGCTGCAATTTACGCTGCTGGTTCTTTTGACGACAGCATCAAAGCCATGTTTAGCAACAATCCGCAAAACAGCATCGGCCTAGACAGTTATCGTACGCTCATCATTATTTCCGATGTCATTTACGTAGCGATTAATACCGGCCTTTATTTCGGTGCTAAAAAACTCTTCCAAAAAGGCGTTAACGTAGACTAATTACCAAGTTAACGAATAAGAATATTCGTTATCGTGAATGTCGGTTGTCTTTACGATCGGGCAGGTTGCTTCAATAAATTTATTGTTGCCAATATATATTGCCACGTGTCCGTAGCCGAAGTTTCTAATTGGCTTCGGCACATCATTGCGACGTCCGCCTTGACCGCCATTTCCATGTGGTGGACCACCGCCTTCTGGATCCCACACGATAATATCACCTGGCGTCATATCGGAGACTTTTCCAGTTGAAGTCACAACTGGTGCATTTCGCATCTGGTTTTCTGAACCTTTCGGAATCGTTACGCCCGCCGCGTGGTATGCCCATCGTGTCAGGCCGTTACAAGCAAGCTGCTGATTTGGAATATCATTATCCCAAAGGCCACCGCCACATTGTCCGCCTGGACCGTAGTTATATGACACACCCAATTGTGTTTTACTAAATTCCACAATCTTTTTACGCTGTTCAGCCGTCAAAGAACCCTTCTTGCTCGTGTAGCCATTGTCCTTTTCGGTAATCGTAACGGTCGCTTTTGCCGTAATATTATTGCTGGATTTCGCCGTAATGGTCGCCTTACCAGGTTTAACTGCCTTAACTAGACCGTCATTATTCACGGTTGCAATTGTCTTGTCGCTGCTACTCCATTCAAGAGTTTTGTCTGCTGCGTTTGCCGGTAATACTTCTGCTTCGATTCTAGCGCTTTTCTTTTCCTCGATGCTCAAGTTAGCAGGGTTCAGTTTTATTGTGCTAACTTTTATCTTTTCTAGCACAGTTACTGCCATAGTGGCCGTTACACCGTTTTCAGCTTTTGCCGTGATAGTTGCTTGTCCCGCCTGCTTCGCCTTAAGCAGGCCAGTTTTCGATACGGTTGCAGTTTTTTCATCAGAAGACGAAAATGTGACCGTATGATCCGTGGCATAGTCCGGAATGATTTTTAGTGTAATTTGCATCGAATCTTCTTCAATTAGGGAAGTTTTCGAAGACATCTGAATACTTTTTACTGGCACCTCCTCGGAATCGGAACTGCCTCCGCCACCGCCACCTTCAGAGCCACCTCCACCCCCACCCCCAGAGCCACCTCCACCCCCACCTTCTTCGGCGTGTGTACCACCACCTTCTGGAGCTCTGCCTTCTAGTGCTCCTAAAATAAACTCCGTAATCGCAAAAGCTGCCAAGGTTACCACTAGACCAATAATTGCATACATAATAGTATTCTT
>JAGCSL010000003.1 GCA_017964115.1 Candidatus Saccharimonadota bacterium | reverse complement strand
CCAAGATGAAATAATTGGCGAAGGTAAGATTTTGACGGAAATTGTCCGCAAACAGGAACCAGTTAATATTATTTTCTGGGGCCCGCCCGGGACTCGCAAAACCACCCTGGCCCGTATTATCGCAAAAGAATTTAAAGCAGATTTTATAGAGATTTCCGCCGTGACGGCTGGCAAGAAAGATGTCGAGAAAGTCGTCGAACGCGCTAAGCAAAACTGGAACCTAAAGATGCGAACGGTTCTATTCGTAGACGAGATTCATCGCTTTAATAAGGCGCAGCAGGACGCCTTTTTACCGCATGTCGAAAGTGGTCTGATTACTTTGATTGGTGCTACGACCGAGAATCCGAGCTTCGAGGTGATTTCCCCGCTACTCTCGCGTAGTCGCGTAGTAATCGTGAAACATCTATCAAAAGCCGACATCGTTGAGGTTTTAAAGCGTGCAATTAGGGCTGAGAAGGCCACTAAACGCGTTTCTAAGGCCGCAATTGACTATTTGGCGGAATTATCTGGCGGAGATGCCAGAAGCGCCTTAGGTGACCTAGAATTGGCTCTCAGCTTGGCGAACAAGATTGGGATTGAGGAAGTGAAAGAAGCGGCCGGACGCAAAGTGCCTGGCTATGATAAAAAAGGCGACATGCACTATGATACGATTTCCGCCTTCATTAAATCGATGCGTGGCGGCGATGCAGATGCG
This sequence comes from Candidatus Saccharimonadota bacterium, assembly GCA_017964115.1. GTDB lineage: Bacteria > Patescibacteriota > Saccharimonadia > Saccharimonadales > Saccharimonadaceae > UBA2834. Next base: position 3,234 of record JAGCSL010000003.1, on the reverse strand, counting down.
GCCTTATATTATCTCGCCCGCATGGTTCAAGCTGGCGAAGATCCAAAGTTTATCGCCCGCAGGATGGTAATTTTTGCTTCTGAAGATATTGGCCTAGCCGGCAACGGTGCTCTGGGCTTAGCTTTAAACGCTTTTATGGCGGTCGAAAGAATCGGCATGCCAGAAAGTGGGCTAATTTTAGCACATGTCGTAACGGCTCTGGCTAAGGCGAAGAAATCGCGCCAGACGACCGACGCCTGGTATACAGCGCAGGATTTAGCGCGCAAAACTGCGAGCTTGCCTGTGCCAATCTGGCTGCGCAATGCGCCAACCAAACTAATGAAAGACCTTGGCTTTGGTAAGGGGCAAAAATGGGAAGCCGGCTTCAAACTCGACAAAAATTATTTGCCTGATGATATAAAAGACGAAAAAATACTTAAATAATTTTATACTTTTCTGCAACGCGGATGGCCGCATCGATTATTTGAGGTCCTTCTTTGCCGTAATCTAGGGTATTACCAGCTCTTTCTGGAGCGACCAATAAACGCTCGCACATCTTACCGCTATCCAAATCGGGGCGATTTTTGCCAATTCTGTCGATTCTAGCTACATAGCGTAACTGCGCATAAGGCTCACCGTCCCCCTCCACAACCTGATAGCCTAGATAGTGCAGGTTGGATATTTTACAGTTTACCTCTTCGTAGACTTCACGGTGTAGAGTCTCCTCATAAGTTTCGCCCGGCTCTGGCGAACCACCAATGAGGCCATGAAAACCATTATCGACTCGCAGCATAATCTGGCCAGTTTTTGTAAAGAGTACGCCATAAACTTGGCGTACCTCTAGATGGTCCGGCACGGGGGCTTCATGCCAAATGTACTTTACCATTCTAAAACTTTCTGACGTGATTTGGCGCCGGAAACTATAGAGATCTGCGTCTTAGCGACGCGAAATTCGTCGGAAATTAACTCGATTAATGCCTGGTTCGCTTCACCATCATGCGCGCGCGCATGCAAAAAGGCGACATAGCTGCCGTCTTCTTGTTTTTCAAGACGCGTTGCGCCCTTGGTGCCAGGTTTAACGCGCACGGAAATACGCATTAATTAAGCTCCGCAAACTACATTGTTGGCGTGAAGCCAGCCTTCTTGCGAACCGCCATCGAGGTATTCGCCAGTAATTGGCATAACATGAATTTTCTTGCCAGCCTTAATATGCTCAATAATAGGATCGGTAATCAGATATTCCTGGTCTTTAGGGCCAAAATCATTTTCTTTGCAATACTTGACGATACGCTGGAGTAATTCGTTCGACATGATATATTTGCTAATATTAATCAAGTTACTTGGCGCATCTTCTTTCTTCGGCTTCTCGTAGATGCCGGAAAGAATGCCTTTGTCAACTTTTAGGACGCCGTAACGCTCGACGTCTTCCATTGGAATTTCGGAGGCTAGCATGGCCGACTCGTCTTCATTTTTAACTAGCTCCATGAGGCGTGCTAGATCTGAAGAACCGTCTTTGTTATAGACAAAATCGTCGCCCATCAGAACGACGCAGGACTCCTTGATACCGAACTCTTCTACAACCTGCGCAACTGGCTCGGCGCTGCCGTAACGTTGATCAACGTTCTTTTGCGCGTAAAAATGAATTGTTAAGCCATCACGATTAGTATCGGCAAGAGTTAACTTATCCTCTTTACCCCTTGCAATCAAATAATTATTTAGTTTCTCATTCTCTTCGTAGTAGGCTTTAATTTGCGAAAAAGGTTTCTCGTCGATAACGATATAGGCTTCTTTGATACCGGCCTTGGCGCAATCTTCAACTACATAATCCGCAAGTGGACGGTTGCCGATTGGTAACATGGCTTTTTCGATAACCTTCGTAATTGGCAAACGACGCGTACCCCAACCAGCCACAGGAATAATAGCTTTATTGATCTGCATGAGGATTTTTCTCCGTTATAATTGGTAATATTTTAACATTCTAGAATCAGATTCGTAAAATGTCAGAGCTTATTTTTCTTCGATAATACTTGGCAGCCAGGCTTCGTGCGGTTCTTGGCCAAGTAGCATCGCGATAGTCGAGGCAAGATTTGCGAGGCCACGATCACCGTCGCTTAGCTGATAGTTTGCAGCATTTTCAGTATCGTCAACAAATATACAAGGCACGCGGTTGGTAGTGTGTGCGGTTTTTGGCGAGCCATCTGCGTTGAATAACTCTTCGGCATTGCCATGATCGGCCGTAATCACCGTTACGCCACCAAGCTTATTAACGGCTTCAACTATACGCTTAATCGAGATGTCGATGGCTTCCATAGCCGTAATGGTCGGTTCAATTTCGCCAAAATGTCCGACCATGTCACCACCTGGGTAATTGATGCGCAAGAAGTTATATTGGCCAGATTCGATGGCGGCAACCATTTTGTCGGTAATCTCGGCGCATTTCATCCATGGGCGAGTATTGAACTGCTCAGTATAGGAAGGAACTTCTTCGTCAACTTCCCCATCTGGGACATGATAGCTATTGCCATTGAAATAATAAGTGATGTGGCCGAATTTCACCGTCTCGGAGATAGCGTATTGCTTAACACCTTTAGTGGCAAGATATTCAGTCAAAGTGTGCTTGAATTCTGGCGAACCAACCAAAACATGCTCTGGCACATGTAAATCTTCATTATATTCGGTCATGCCGGCAAAATATACGTCTGGGCGTTTGACGCGATCGAAATGCGGAAAGTCATCATAAGTGAAGGCTTGCGCCATTTCGACGGCACGGTCAGCGCGGAAGTCAATATAAATCACCGCATCGCCATCTTGAATCTTGCCAATTGGCTCACCATCTTTCGCGATAACAAATGCTGGCATGTACTGATCCTGCAAGTCTTTATGCTCGGCGCGGAAGGTTTCAACCGCCTCGGTTGCATTTGCGAATTGGCGCCCTTCGCCAAGCACGTGCGTATGCCAACCTTTTTCGACCATCGGCCAATCATTTTCGTAACGGTCACAAGTAATAACCATGCGGCCGCCGCCAGAGGCAATTTTATAATCTGGATCACCTAGATCGTGAATAAATTTTTCCAGGCGCTGGATATATTTCGGCTCGCTATGTGGTGGCACGTCGCGGCCATCGATTAAGGTATGAACACGGATGCGCTCAATGCCATCTTTTTGGGCTTGAGCAAGCATTTTTTCGAGGTGAGAAATATTAGAATGGACATTACCGTCACTGAAGATGCCCATAAAATGCAAAGTTGAATTATT
>JAGCSL010000073.1 GCA_017964115.1 Candidatus Saccharimonadota bacterium | reverse complement strand
GCTAACCACAAGTCATCCGAACACTTTACTGCGTATCCCGGTGCGGTCCTCCACAGCGTGTTACCGCTGCTTCAACCTGCTCATGGTTAGGTCACCCGGTTTCGGGTCTAATCCTTCCGACTTGACGGGCTATTAACCCTCGCTTTCACTGCGGCTCCATCATCTGACTTAGCCTCGCCGACAAAATTAACTCGCTGGATCGTTCTACAAAAAGCACGCTGTCACATGGCGAACAAAGCTCACGAACACCTATCAGTAAACTGATTTGCGCGACTTCGTCGCGACTCATGAGTTTTGTTCGCCATGCTCCAACACGTTGTAGGCACTGAGTTTCAGGATCTATTTCACTCCCCTCCCGGGGTTCTTTTCACCTTTCCATCACTGTACTAGTTCGCTATCGATCATTTGCAATATTTAGTCTTGGCAGGTGGTCCTGCCGGATTCAAACAGGGTTTCTCGTGCCCCGTTTTACTTGTGAAAACACATATAAGTTCTAATAGTTGTTTTCGCATACTGGGCTTTCACCATCTTTGGCGCGCCATTCAAACGCTTCCGCTAACAACTATGATACTCATCCACTCAGTTAACGCTGTTGGTTTTTATGCCGAACGGTCAAGCAAGCTTAACTGCTCAGCATAAAAATTGTGTAAACACGCAACACCCCTAATAACTCTGGGCGTTAACCCGTAAGGTTATCTTGAGGTTTAGACTATTCCAATTTCGCTCGCCACTACTTTCGGAATCATTGGTTATTTTCTTTTCCTCAACCTACTAAGATGATTCAGTTCGGCTGGTTCCCGTCTCGTTGCCCTATGTGTTCAGGCAATGGCAATTCAACATGACTTGAATTAGGTTTCCCCATTCGGAAATCTCCGGATCAAAGCTTGTTCTCAGCTACCCGAAGCTTATCGCAGAGTTCTACGTCCTTCATCGGTTGTAAATGTCAAGGCATCCACTATCAGTGCCCTTATGTACCTTTTTATGCATTGACTTAACTAGTAATTGACATTCAAATACTAGCGTTTGCGATTTCTCGCAATACCGTCAATTAAATTTCTTTCGTTGTCTAATCAAATTGTTAAAAGATAAATTTGGAGCGAAGAAAATAGCATGTTTTCTATCTATTTCGCAGTTTATCAGACTAATTTCAGAGGTTCAGAAATGAACTTGAACAAAAACTGTTCTTATATTAGCGCAAAAGTTGACCTAAAGCAAGGGTTTTTTTGAAGATTTTTGACTTTTTTGACGTTTTTGGGGTGTATTGGTGGTTTTTCAGGGGCAATTAGGCTAAATATTCATAAAAACTACGACAATAAAGGCTAATATTTGAAGCACTGCGAAGAAATAAAGAGCATGCGAATAGCGTTTGGTTTTCTCTGCACTAATAGCACTCCGGTGGCGAAAATTAAAAGGAGATAATGCTAATGCAATCATGACACCCCATTGAAATAGGCAAAGAATCATTAAAATAACTGGTACATCACTAAAAACTAGTGGCAGCATGGGGAATAATAGATAAAAAATATCCATCAAGAGTAGGTCACGATATAGATAGCTGACTGTTTTAGAGTTTTTCGCATAACGGATATATGGTTGTCTCACGGCGGCATAGATATTAATGGCCGCCAGAACTATCCCCGAAAAAGCCGCAAGGTATGGAAAAAGGACTACAACTGCGCCATCGAAGCTACCGCCACGCCCCATAATGATACGTTGAGCATGTTTTGCGGTGAGAAAGGAAAGGTAAGAATAAAGACACATTATTATAATATTGATAACGAACGACCCCCAAGCAATTGCAGTCGCCCGGCGTCCATTCATCTGATTCTCTAGACGCGTTCGCTTGTTGGTAGAAGTACTATTTTTATATTTCGTCATGCCCATCCTTTTCTACTTGTATTATCTTAAACCTTTTAGGTATTCAAAGATAGCCTTCTGGTCGGCCGCTATTAAAGCGAGTCGTGCGTCAATTTCCGAATATGCAATTGCAATATCACGGCTAAGAATCTTTTCGTCTTTATGTTGGTCGAAGAATTCTTTAAACTTCTTAGCTTCCCCGTCTTTGCGAATATAATTTGCTGAATAACGTGGATATTCTGGAATAGTTTTATCCCCTTCGTCTTGATAGAGCCAATCCCAGTTCTGGTACATCCAATCAAGCGCCTCATTGCGAACGAGATAATTTTTGAGCAATCGTAAGTAGAACGAGAGGCGATCCTGAGTGCGTACAGTACCATCATTGAGGTGGTCAAATAGACTAAGCGCAGTTTTACGATTCTTCGTGGTCGAAATGGCGTCAACCAAATCGCGCTTAAGCGCAGAATCCGGCGTTGCCTTGTATATTTCAAAATATGGACCACAAAGATTATCGTGAGCCTTAACTAAAGTGGAACCGACAATCCAGCGTAAATCGGCGTTAACTTCCTTGATGTCTTGATCCATGTAGGCATTCTCGACAGACTTAACGAAATCTATGTCGCCCGAATATAGCATCATGCCCATGATAGTCGAGCGCAATTCTATATCGTCGTAAGTGTCTTCAGCGCGTGGCGCAACGCCAAGTCGCTGGTAATTTGGCATTGCTAAATTGCGCACAAACTTCTTGAACTGAATCTTCTCTTTTGTATTTGGATCGAAGAAAATCTTGAGATCGGAAATAATAGCAGCAACTAAGTCCCAAATGCAGGAATCAGTTTCGTGCGCAAAGGCGCTGACGAGTGGCAAAAGCGACGCGCTCGAAACGTAGTCGGTTTTAGCAAGCATGCGGCGATCGATTAATAGGCGCAGTTTTTGCTCTTGGTTGAGTGACGATAGCTGCGAAATCTTAGCCGCGAGCTCTTCATCACTAAGCTTGATAATGTAATGACCAGATAAATCATCGCTCTGATTCATGATTGGATATTGCGACGAATCGGTTTCGCCGGTAATTAGGAAACGTGATTGAATATCGTCGCTAACAACTGGAAAGCCCGGCTGCGTAAGCCATGGTGTCATAAATTCTCGTACATTAAAGCTAGCATATGGCGTGAGTGCGTCCCATAAATCATCGGCGGTCGTATTGCTGTACTGATGGACCGCAAAGTAATCTTTGAGGCCAGCGAAGAAATTATTTTCACCCATGGCGCGCATAAGCATTAGTAATAAGTGTGAACCTTTACCATAAACAATGGCGCCATCAAAGAGATTTGAAATATCTTCAACATTATTAACGTCAACCTTGACCGGCTGGACGCCCGGTAGGCTATCGCGTTGGAGAGATTGTAAAACTGCCGTAAGATAAAAATCTTCCCAAGCACGTAGTTCTGGGCGAATTTTATCCGTAGAATAAACTTCCATCATGTTCGCAAATGACTCATTGAGCCATAAATCATCCCACCATGCCATGGTGACCAAATCGCCAAACCACATGTGCGACAATTCGTGCGCAATCACAATGGCGACATATTGGCGCACGTCTTGCGACGAGGATTCATTGCAGAGTAAGCAAATCTCGCGGAAGGTAACAAGCCCCCAGTTTTCCATTGCACCAGATTCAAAATCCGGCAAGGCCAAAAGATCCATTTTTGGCAGTGGAAATGGAGTGCTGAAACAGTTGTCGTAAAAATCCAAAACGTCAGCAGCAAAATCGCCGGCGAATTTCAAATCATTGGCATCTTGGTGGATGCCAGCATAAGTCGTAATTTTGACACCGTGTTGCGAGGTGGTTTCATAAGCAACAAAATGGCCAAGCGCGAAGGCAACTAAATACGTTGACATCTTCGGCGACTCGACAAAACTCACAACTTTATAATTGCCATTTATACCTTCAGAGGCAATCGGCATATTGGAGAGAATCGTATCGGTTTTGTCAGCTGAAGAAATATTAAGCGTGAAGGTTGCTTTAGCGGCCGGTTCATCGACGCACGGAAAACATTGGCGCGCATAATGAGATTCAAACTGCGTAGCAACGATATTTTCCGTGACGCCATTAGCTTCATAGGTCGAAAGATATACGCCCTCCATATCTGGCGTAATTGGCGCGGTATATTTAATGATAATTTCATGATTACCGGGAGTAAGATTATGAATTTGCAGAACATCGTCCAAATATAGATAATCATCAACTGGCATACCATCAAGCGTAAGGCTCTGAATATCGAGCTTCACGGCATGCAACTTGATATTATCGGTTTTAGCGTCGCCATAAATCGTAGCGGTGGCGGTAATTAAGGTTTTTTCAGTGTTAATCTGCAAGTCCAAATCGTAGTGCGACGGGACAAAGTAATTTAAAAATCTCTCCATATATTAAGTGTAACATCAAAAAGAGCCCCTGGGGGCTCTCTTTGAGATTTTATTCGTTAAGCTTCTTCGGTTTCGCCCTTAAGGAACTTTTGCGCACGATAAATCATTTGCGCAGTTTCGTCCGTAAAGACAATGTAAATCGGCTTCGAATCGTTGGTAGAAATCAAGGCATAGCGACCAGTAAATTCAGGCGCCAAATTCTTATTTTCGTCGAGCTTAAAGCCGAGATATCCCATCTTCTGAGTTACAAAACGACGAATTTCATCCGAACGTTCACCGATTGTACCGGCAAAGACCAAGGCGTCAATACCGCCAAGTGTAGCCGCCATTTGGCCAACATAACTCTGAATACGATAAACGAAGATTGAGTGAGCCAAGCTAGCGCGAAGATCACCCTCGTCACGCGCTTGAATAACTTCGCGCATATCATCGGAAAGGCCGGAAAGACCGAGCAGACCACATTTTTTGTTGAGATAGAGCAAAAACTCTTCGTCAGAACTAATTTTAAGTGCCTTTTTAAGGTTTAATGCAGCAGCAGCGTCAATTGTACCAACGCGCGTGGACATCGCGAGGCCTTCAAGCGGTGTATAACCCATGGAATTATCCATAGCTTTACCATTCAAGATAGCCGAAACACTCGAGCCTGAACCAAGATGCATGACAACCAATTTTTCTGGCAAAATGCCCTGCTCTTTCATGTAGCGAGAAATGTAGGCATAGCTTAAACCATGATAGCCATAGCGTTTAATTTCGTACTTGTCTGCCAATTCGGTATCAAAGCTGTAATATTTGTAGGTATCTGGCTTTTCCCAGTGGAAGGCGGAATCGGAAATAGAAATGATTTTAACACCTTTGAAGCATTTACGAATACCACGAATTTCGTTCGCAGTAGTTGGAACGTGAACCGGATTACGCTTTTCAGCTTCTTTTAGCTGTTTCATATATTCTTCATCGACAATATGGTCTTCGGTGAAATAGTCGCCAGGCGCAACAATGCGCACGACGACAGCTTCTAGTTTATGTTGACCGGTAACATATTGTTCGTCGGCTAAGATTTTTGGCAAAATTGTAATTGCGTCATTAAGGTCCGAAATGGCCGGCTTAATCTTTTTGTTGCCATCATCGACATCCTTGATAGTACAAACAACTTTTTTGCCTTCGTACTCAAAATGGAACTGCGCCATAAGATCTTCGCCATCATAGAGGGCGTACTTGCGGCTGGCGCTACCTGGATTAGTGATAAGAAATAGTTTACTCATGGTGGTATTATACCATCACTGCGGTGTCGTAACGGATAGATTAGAGTAAATTAGTCTTGATCAATGCCAAATTGGCTAGCATAATGAGCATTCTCGACAATAATGTCTTGGAATTTATGCATAAAACCATAGTGTCCAGAGCGCTCGAGGATACTGGCCGCTATATCATAACGAGAGCAACCATTGCGCGCAAGCTCGTCCATTGGCGAAGTTGTAGAGCCCTGATCTTGATAGCCGTGAATATCGAGGCGATATGGACTAGCATAGTGTGAGAAAATGCCAAACGCAGTTTCCGGATAACCATGGAAGCTTACTACGATAGGCTTATCTGGCGTAAAGTAATCGTTGAAGTCGTTTGGTTTGAGCTTATTCTCGGTAGTACCGATGGCACCATAGGATAATGCCGCCACACCTACGAAGCGTACGCGCAAATCTGGAACTTCTTCTTTAGCAATCTTAATACCTTCGAGAGCTTCAACGGTCGGAATATCACCAATACCACAAACAATGATCTCTGGATTATCGTCTGATGCGAATTGAAAAATCGATGCACCGCCATTAGTCAATTGAAAACGGGCATGATTAATATCGATCCAGCGTGGAAGCTCGACTTTATTGAAAGTCGTAAGGTTAACGACATCTTTAGTGCGAGTCATAAATTCCCAAGCCGCCGCAGCCGCTACGTCGTCGACTGGGAACAAGCAGTTAACTTCATTGCTTGGCTTGGCTAGCAAATTAGAGATTAGCGCCGGATTCTGATGCGTGTAGCCATTATGATCTTGGCGCTGCCAACAGGAAGTAGACAGGATATTTAAAGCTTGATAGCGTGGACGCCAGGAAGCTTCCTTGGCCTGTTTGAGGAATTTAAGATGTTGATCAAGTTGCGAGGAAACAATCGGCAAAAATGATTCGTAAGAAGTCATGCAACCACGACCGCCACTTAGAATATGCCCTGCCATCGTAGCGAAGAGAACGTTTTCGGACAACATTTCAATGACTCGACCGTCCTTAGCGAGACTTACATCCCATGGTTCAATCGCGCGCACCCAGGCGCGACTTGAGGCTTCGTAAACGCCACTCAGCCGGTTCGAAGTCGTTTCGTCTGGCGAGAAAAAGTAGAAGTCGTCATGCTTGTTCATCTCGTCACGCAAACCTTCACCAAAAACCTTTGCGATGGAGTATTTTTCAGAACCAGGCTTTTCAACGCTCGTCGGTAAACTCATCGTACAACTCCTTAAAATTATATGATTCTAACCATTCTTGTAACATTTTCAGTTGTTTCGGATCGCTCTTCGCTTTTGGTAGCGGAACTTGGTGTGAAGCGCAATTTCCTTCAAGCTTCTTACCATCTAGCTCTTTTGGACCAGTGAAGCCTTTTGGCGTCTTCATAATAATGAAGGTGTTCGTCTTTAGTTCGCTCAGCGCCATCTGGAATTCTTCCGTATTAGTACCGTCAATAATTACTGGATCATAGCCAAAACCGCGAAATAGATTCAGCAATTCACGCTCGCTGCTGCGACCATATAGTGTTGGCGCAGAGATTTTATAACCGTTGAGATGTAAAATCGGCAAAACATGGCCATTGTTTTTCGACGTGAGTAGCTTATTGAGATTCAAGCTTCCGACTGCCGTAGCAGTTTCAAGCTCGCCATCGCCAATTAAAACTGCGATGAACTTTTCTGGGCGACCAAGCGCAGCGCCATAAGCGGTCGCAAGCGAATAACCAAGTTCACCACCTTCGGAAATTACGCCCGGAGTAGCTGGGCTGGCATGGCTCGGAAAGCCATATGGCCAGGAAAACTCTTTACAAAGATACTCTAAGCCATGTAAATTCGACGTAGCTTCGGGATAGTATTCGGCAAGATCTCCATCATAAAACAGGTTGGCCTGTAGAGCTGGAAAACCATGCCCAGGGCCAAGAATAAATTGCATTTGCGGAAAACGCGCTTTGAGATTCGCATAGGCAATATTGATACCAGGACAAGAGCCCCAGTGCCCGAGTAGACGTGGCTTAATATCCGAAGAGCTGAGTGGGCGATTCAGTAAAATGTTGTCCTGCAAAAAAATCTGCGCAACCGAAAGATAGTTGCAGAAACGGATTCGTTTTTCGATATCGCGCACATTGACGCCCAACCCGTGGATATGCATACTTTTATTTTAGCATAAGCGAGAATTTTACGCGGCACGAAAAATGGCCCGCGCGGGCCTTTTCTTTTAGATGGAGCTGAGCCAGAAAGCATCGAGCAAGACATTAGTCGATCTGTCATAGCGGTAAACGCAAATTGAGACTACGCTATTGTCGGGAGCCTCCTGTACCAATATCAGATTAGCCTCTTTGGCGTGTCTTGATTTATAGTTCAGCCCACGGCAGATTTCATAGCGATAATCATCGACATAGACAGCGAGCTTATCCAGCTGCGTCTGGAAGAAATTGAAGCCAAGCTTATTGATGTGTAATTCACCATCATCGTCCTGTCTGACTAGTTCGAGGCAAATATCGCCAAAATAGTCGACTTCAAAACTTGCGATATCGAGTTCGGTGCATTTAGCCATGCTAGTGATATCGCCGACGAAGGAATAGCTTACACCTTTTAGCCAAGCAATTTCCGGCAGGATGCGCAATGGCTCACCAGAGCCGCTCTTGATGGCAAGCTTATGTATTCTTTTATCCATATTCCACCTCCTAATGTGCAAATCTAACGGATTCAAGAAAGGCTCATTTCTCTTCGGAAATAAGCCTATGCTTTAATTATACAACAGATAGCTAAAAATGTCAATCTTCGGTCGGAAGCTGATCGAGTAATTTCATTGTGGCACCGACAATCTCTGGTAGGGTTGCGGCATATTCTTCATAAATACGGAAACCAGCTGCATAAGGATGACCGCCACCGCCGAAATACCCAGCTAATTGGTCAGCAATCGGCTTTGAAGTGCGAATTTTGCCAGTTAATTTGCCATCCGGATATGTCTTAATTGCTACTGCGACCTCTACGCCCTCAACTAGGCGTAATTCTTCCAAAATGAGGACGTTCGGATTGTATTCGTCGGAGTATTCCTGAATATCTTCAAATGGAATTAGAACCGTAGCAAGTCTGCCATCAAGATGATATTCAACACGTTTAATCAGATCAGCTTTATAGTCAAGAATGCGCGCAGATTTCTTCATATAATCGCGACGACGCTCTTCCATCTCGGCAACTTTAGCGCCCAGATCGATTAGGTCGGCTGAGGCTCGATAATCGGCCGACGAAGACGATTGCGAGGTTAAACCGAGCGTATCGGATAAGATGCCATATAGTAAGTCCTCAGCACATTGTGCATTAATATCGATTTTTTGATCTTTGAAAATACGATACAGTAACACACAACAACTCGACTCGGTCTCGATTATTTCCTCGTGATCAAAGTCTAAATCTGGCGCAGTTTCGTGATGATCAATGACTAGAACTGGTGCCGAATATAAACAATTGCGAATGGCCGCATCGTCGAGCAATTTTGAGATGAGTGTAGAGCTGGCGGTATCGACAATAATAAAAGCGTCTGCTTTATACGGAAACTCAATATCTACCCTGCTCCACCCCTCGAAGTAGCGCATATATTTAGGAATATCGACTGGACAATAGAGGGAGATTTCCTTATCGGCAAGTGCCTCTTCAAGCGCTAAAGCTGAGCCCAAAGAATCACCATCAGGATTCTCGGCCTGAATCACGCATATGTGTTTTTTATCTTGAACAAAATTTGAAAATTTATCGTACATCTTGTACTAATTTTAACATGGTATAAGATAAGCGACTTTATTTGTCGACAGAATAGATGCTGAGCTCGCCGTAATGATAGTTATAAACGTTGATCTCGCCGTCTTGAGTCTTCACGACCAAAAGTTTTATTTCGTTCGGTTTCTTAGCGCTAGTGGAACCACCAATGACATATTCGTCAGGAATGATAGTAATAGCGAAAACATCGCTAACTGAAATCTTCGACTCGGTTACGCCGACCATACGAGAAGCACGTTCAACGGTAATACCTAGTTGGTCGACCGCATCTTGGCCACTGACGATCTTAGCTTCGCCGGAATAATAATCGCCATCTTTGCTGTCGCATTTTTGATGCCAGCTCACAATGCTCTCGGCGCTCACTTCGAGACAAGATTTTTCGCCACCGACAATTTCCCATTTGCCGACCAAAGCACTAAAATCGTAATCAAATTTTTTAGTCTCTTCTTTCTCGGTTTCTTCGTCTTCTTTGGTAATATTAAGCGTTTCACGAATCTGGCTGCCCACTTCGGAATCTTTGCGACGTTCGCCGAGGACAATAATGGCAAAAATGGCCACTGCAATTACTAAAATTGCAATAAGAAGAATCATAATAATCGCATTGGTATTATCCTTAACTGGCTTCGCCTCTTCGACAGGCGCATGACGATTTTGCTGAGGAACTGGGGCGGAGGCGTGATGCGATGAAAAGGCATTTAGGCTTGGGCGCTTCTCTTCGTGCATTGTCAGGATTGCTGCGTGAGGTATCTCGTCTTCTGGCTGATCTGAATTATCGTCTTCTAAATCAGGTTTTTTCGTATCGGCGTTGATTTTCTCCGCAGCTTTTTCGGCGACTTCTTTGACGCTATCGATACTGTCGAGTTCTTCCATCAATGAAACCATTCCGTCACCGTCGTGATCGAATTCCTCTTTATGTAATTCAGACTTAATCGCTTCTTCGTTCTTGAAAGATTGCGTTTTTAGCGGATCATCAACAGATTTCGCATGAATGCGCTGTTTGGTTGAGCTCTGTATGTGATTGTGAAGCGATTGTGCGTCCATGTCCACCTTAAATATTATTATGCTTATACTTATTATATCACTATTTATGCGTTGAGTAGAGTGAATTTTAGGCTGATTGTGTTATAATTTATGAGCAATAGGGGCGTAGCTCAGTTGGTAGAGCACTGGTCTCCAAAACCAGGTGTCGCGAGTTCGAGTCTTGCCGCCCCTGCCACAAAAAAAGAACCGGCACGAAGCCGGATTTTTTATTCTTCATTTCTGAGCAAAATCACGTTTTGTATGACGTCTTTGTATATTTCAATTGTCAGCGAATAATCGCCCTGGCGATAAATGACAGTTTTGTTGTCTTTTTCGACTTTTTCTTCGCCGATACCAAAGGTTTCCTCAAAATCATCAAGTGTCGCTAAGCGGCGACCTTCATATCGAATGTTCGATTTAGTAATATCTGTAACTAAATTGTAGTCAAAAGTGTAAAAACCGATTCCGGTAACTACGTCATCTTTTTCCCAGAAAGCTACCTCGTCGTAATAGTATTTAAAATCGGCATCTATTACTTGATACTCTTTAATCTTCGGATCGACTTTTTCGCCAATTCGATAACCATTAATGGACATTTTTTCAAGGTGAGCGCTTTCGTAGACATTATCTATACCACCAAATAAGTGCACAATGGAAGTGTTGTGGCTAAGTAAAACTACGCTTGCAATGCCAGCAGCAAGCGTCAACAAGAATAGAATAACAACAACTATTAAACCTTTGCCGAATTTTGCCTTGGTCTTTTTTGCCATATTTCTTTTATTATGCCACAGGTCGCCTTAAACCGCTAGCGGATTCAAAAAACCGGAGCTTGGTGCTCCGGTTTTTAGGTTTATTACTTAGCGGATTTTTCTTTGTCAATTAGACAGGTATAGGTTACGCCAGAAACTGATGCGATTAGACCGATAATCAATGACATGTCTACAAACATCATGATGAACATTGGCGCTACGCCCTGTTCAATGTAGGAAGCAGTAGCCATATGAGTCATCATTAATCTGAAGGTTGGAACTGGCCATGGTAGGAACAGTAATACGCCAGCTACGATGGCAAGAAAAGTCATAATTACGTTAAGCTGATACACTGCGCGAATAAGGCGCGTATTGCGTTCACCGGCTTGAATGACGTGCAGGCCGAGTAGGAAATAAAGTAACGCCACGACGAAACCTAGAATTATCATGCTCGTAATGCCGAAATCCGGGATATAAGTACCCGCATAGTATGAGATATAACGATAAACGCCAGAATACATCATTGGCAATAGCGCCATTAGGACGCTAGTGAGCGACATTAAAGCACCCATTAGTCGCAAACGTGCGCAAGCTTTTTCATCTTTCGGCAACGAGCTGCCGACTGTTTTTTTGTGAGTTTTTGGTGTTTTAGAGCTTTTAGTAGTCTTTGGCATATCTTTATATAAAATCCGTTAATGCTTTTTTGTATTATATCATAATTCTTATGCTAAAATATCATTAAAGAAACTCAAAGGGTGAGCAAAAATGCAAGATTTTACAAATTTCAACCAACCACAACCAGCCAGCGCGGATGGTTACTATCGTGATCCACTAGAAACTGCGCCGGCTACAGAAGAAAAACCAGCCGAAGCCGAAAAAGCTCCAGCTCCAGAACCAGCTAAAGAAGAAGCTCCAGTCCTTAATCAGGATCCAGAGGCAGTTGCCGAAGCTACCCAGCCAGAAGAGGCTCCAGCACCAGTCGCCGAACCAGAACCGGCACCAGCACCAGCGCCAGCTGAACTAACCCCGGAATTCGAGGAATATTTAGAAACGACGAAAAAACTGCTCGAGCGCACGCGCAAGGAACGCAATAATCTGATTGTCCGCATCGATGAGGAGGAGGATAACATCACGACTCAGAAGAAAAAGATTGATGCCGATCCAGATAATGTTGGCTTCGTGAAGTATGACAATCTCAATAAAATGCATAACGAGCTTTATCGTAAGAACGATTTAATTAACGCTTTGATTGGCGTAATTCGCACTCTTGAGTAAACCCTTTAAAAGAACTCGAGGATAACTCGGGTTCTTTTTTGTGCCAAAAAACAGTATAATCATAAGTAGAATGGGCAGTATTTTGATGGATTTTGAGCGTAAATTGGAAAAGCGACAATATATTTCCGCTGCCCTGTTTAATAAGGTTCAGAAACGCGCACCCGAAGAAATTCCAAAACAATTTAATCTTGACGAATACAACGACAAAATACTCGAGGTTGAATACTCCAAGCTGAAAGATTATTTCGATCATTTGTTGGACGATATCGATCCAAAGATTAAGCTTGATAAAGAACAAGCCAAAGCTATTTTGGCAGATGAAGATCGAGAGCTAATAATTGCAGGAGCTGGCACCGGCAAGACTACTACGATGACGGCTAAAGTTAAGTACTTAGTCGAAAAAAAGAAGGTCGTCCCAGAAGATATTTTAGTGATGAGTTATACCAAGCGCGACGTAGAAGATTTGCGCGAGAGTATTAATGATGCGCTAAAAATCCCGGCCGACGTCACGACCTTTCACTCGCTCGGTTACCGATATATCAAACAGACTTTACGCTATAAAAACTGCTACGCTGTAGGCGAAAATGAGCGTAATAAGATTTTTTTAAATTTCCTCAAAAAGCGCATTCTGAATAGTTACGATAAAGCCGAAGATTTTCTTGAATGTTTTAACAACGATGCGACCGGCCGAAAAGGATTAATCGGTAGCTATTTCCGCGAAAACTATGGTAGTTTCAGAAATTTCGATGATTATTTCGACAATTACATAAAGCGCAAATTAAGTGAAGTAGATGACTTCGATGCATTATTAAAACGAAGCGTTTACGCAGGAATCAATGCCGACAATCCGCGCACTTTATTAAACGAACGCGTCAAGTCTAAGGGTGAGGCCGTGATTGCAAACTGGCTCTACCGCCATTCGATTAATTATGAATACGAGCAAATATTCGACGAACTATTGCCCGATATGAATAGTTATCGACCAGATTTTACTCTAAATATTGGCGGTCAGAAAATATACGTAGAGTATTTCGGCTTAAGCAATGACGATGAGAATAGTAGCTACAATAAAATTCGCGAACTGAAGGAAGAATTCCATCGCAAAAATTATACGAACTTCATTGCACTCGATTATGAGCCGAATTATGGCTACTTAAAAACTCTGCATCAAAAACTCGAAGAGCTTGGTATTCATTTACCGCGCGAACGAAGCGCTAAGGAAGTCTACGAAGCGATGCTCCGCAATAATCCATTAGCTGAATTTTTCAAGCTAAAAGAATTCTTCTATGAAATTATTGATACGGTAAAAGTTTCATTGCGTCGCAAACAATTCGACGAAATTATCGAAGATTATCTTGAAGATATCCAAGACCTTGACGAACGTGTTTTAGTCGAAAAACAGTACAAATATATTCGCGATTTTTATATTTTCTACAGCGCAGCAATACATCGCGATGCTGACAAATTAGGCTTCGATTTTGCTGATATGATTTACTACGCCAAAGTATTCATCAGCCGCATGAACGAGAACGCTTTTCATTATAAATACATTGTGATTGACGAATATCAGGATATCTCATTGGATCGTTACGAGCTGGCACGCGACATGATGGAGCGTAGCAAAGCGAAGTTGATTGCAGTTGGCGACGATTGGCAAACGATTTATTCCTTTGCTGGTTCGAGAATCGAATATATTTACAACTTCCGCGACTACTTCAAAGATGCGAAAACTTTCAAAATTACCAAGACTTACCGAAACTCGCAGTCTTTGATTGATATAGCTGGCGATTTCATAATGAAAAATCCTGATCAGATCCGTAAAGAATTGAAAAGCGCCACTAAAGATATTAACGATCCGTTTGTATTTTTGAATTTCAAAGGCGATGCCGATGAAGATTCGCTAGAAGATGAATTTGAGAAGACCAAGCAGGCCGTTCTAAGCCTGCATCGCCAACGCCCGAATGATCGAATTATTATTTTAGCGCGCACTAACGCAACCCTAAAAGCAATGATGAATTCGAAGGCTGGTTTTAAGGACGAAATCGGTACTAAAGTTTCTTTATCGGAAGCACCTGATTATAAATTTGACGCAATGACGATCCATAAGGCAAAAGGCGTGACTGCTGATTGGGTAATTATCGTAGGATTAAATCGATACTTTCCAAACAAAAATCGTCCTGCTTTCTGGCTGCTGAGACTTTTTACGAATATGCCAAAGGAAGAAAGCATCAGCTTTGCCGAAGAGAGACGGGTTTTTTACGTAGCACTCACGCGTGCACGTTACAAAGTAATCCTATTACGAAATACACTCGCCAAAGAGCGCAGCACCTTCTTAGATGAAATCTATGCCGCAATGCGAGGCTAATAATTGACTTTTTATATTGTTTATGGTATAATCTGAATATCTAGAGCAATCTTTTGAGTTCTTTACGATCTACTCGATAACATAAGCAGATATGGTAAACTAATCATTAGAAAGGGGTGATATTGATGATTATTACCGAAGAGAGAGAAGCTATGATGCCACGCCCAATCGGCGACGGCGAAGCAACCATTGGTCCAGACGGTGAAATGATTGAGATCACCGGCGAAGGGGCGCTCGAAGCCCGTATTGACGCAAACCGAGAAGCGTTCGACGCAAACATGAAGAAATACGTCTACCTATCAAGGAGGGCTCAGAACGGAGAATTAGGCGACGATAAGATAGAAGCATACGTCGCAGCCGACGAGCTGAACGAGATGCTACTGCGCGGAACTTTCGAAACGAATAGTGACAATATGGATATCTCGAACGAGGGGACGATTCTCCACCGAGACGACTATGATAAATTCTTCGAAAGAAGGAAGACGCTCGATGAGTTGCTGAGCGACGAAGATAAAACTGCCATTGCTGAAATCGAGCTAGGAGACGGCAAAGAGAGTGTAAAGGCAATCGAGGATTTCGCCGATGGCGTATGCGAGACCGTTACGCCAGAAAATGTCCGCGCCGCTAATCTGCATTACACCGACTATCTGGTGTCTCTGCGCGTCGCTCTCATTCCTGCCCTGCAAGGAGCTTCGCTTGATGGCGTTGCTCTCGCTAAGGCGAGCTATTACAGCTCCGAGGAGCGTATTAGAAGCCATTTTGCCGAAATGATGCGCCAACGTGAGGAAATGCAACAAAAGAGCCTTGGTAGCGCCGCTATTAAGACCGTCCAAAAGGCTGAAACTGAGTAGAAAGGATTTACTAAGAACTCCGACGCAAGCCGGAGTTCTTTCCTTTCTCCACTATTGACTGTTTAAGGTTAAAAAGCTAGAATGAGTAGGTACTTAATTATTCTTTGATTCTACGAGTTGGGCGAGTTAATACCGGCATTAAGTATGCCTTCTTCGGTACCACTCTACGAAAAAGAAAAACAGGAAAATTAAAGGAAATACATGTTTAAGCTATTCAAGAATTTTAAGAAGAAAGACTGGTTCTTTATCCTCTTAGCTATTCTCTTCATTGCAGGCCAAGTTGGCCTAGAGCTGAAGATGCCAGAATATATGTCGACAATTACGCAACTCGTACAGACAGAAGGTAGCGAAATGGGTGACATTCTTCAGAATGGCGCCATGATGCTTCTCTGCGCTTTTGGAAGTCTTCTTTCAACAATCATTGCGGGATGGTTCGTTTCGAATGTCGGCGCAGATTTTACATATATTGTACGAAAAAAGATTTTCGATAAAGTCGAGAAACTCGGAATTAACGAAATTAAGAAGTTCTCTACCGCTTCGCTTATTACGCGTACAACTAATGACGTAACTCAAGTCCGTATGGCGATTACGATGGGAGCGAACATGCTAATTCGCGCGCCAATTACGGCGGTTTGGGCTATTACAAAAATTGCAAATAAGAGCTGGCAATGGAGTACAGCTACAGGCGTGGCGGTTGTTATTATGCTAATAACAATCGTAACGATAATGACGGTCGTAATTCCGCGTTTTAAAATTATCCAAAAACTGACTGATAAATTAAATGGTGTGACGCGCGAAAACTTAACTGGTATTCGCGTGGTACGAGCCTTTAATGCCGAGAAGTATCAGGAGCATAAGTTCGATGCCGCAAACACGGAAGTTGCTGATACGACTCGCTTTGTGGATCGCGTATTGAGCGTGATGTCGCCAATGATGTATTTAGTAATGAACGGTATAACTCTAGCAATCTATTTTATTGGCGCTTTTGTTATTAGCGAGTCCATCATGTCAGACAAATTGATTGTATTCAGTGATATGGTCGTGTTTTCAAATTATGCAACGCATGTAATTCTGAGCTTCTTGTTCTTGGCCATGTTCTTTATGATTGTTCCGCGCGCGCAAGTTTCAGCCGAGCGTATCAATGAAGTTTTAGACGAAGAAATAACTGTGACTGATGGTGACTTCGACGACGAAACGGCAGAAGTCGGTACTGTCGAATTTCGCAACGTTTCATTTAAATACCCGGATGCTGAAGAATATCTTCTGAAGGATATATCTTTCCGTGCCGAAAAAGGCCAAACGGTTGCTTTTATTGGCTCAACTGGTTCAGGAAAATCTACACTCATTAATTTAGTACCGCGTTTTTACGATGTGACTGATGGCGCAGTCTTTGTCGATGGAGTAAACGTGAAGGATTACAAGCAAAAAGCACTTCACCAGAAGTTGGGCTATGTTCCACAGAAAGCAGTGATTTTCAGTGGGACCGTGGCGAGCAATATTGGATACGGCGATAACGGTAAGGAAAAACCAAGTGAAAAGAAAATCCAAACTGCCGCCAAAGTTGCACAGGCAAAGAATTTTGTCGAAAAACTCGATAAACAATACAATTCACACATCGCACAGTCTGGCACGAATATTTCGGGTGGCCAAAAACAACGCCTTGCGATTGCGCGCGCGATTGCGCGTAATCCAGAGATTTACATCTTCGATGATAGTTTTTCGGCCCTCGATTACAAGACCGATGCGGCATTGCGCAAAGCACTCAAAGAATACACGAAAGATGCTACTTCCCTAATTGTTGCACAACGCATTGGCACAATTATGCACGCCGACCAAATTTTAGTTCTCGATAAAGGTCGCTGCGTCGGACGTGGGACTCACAAGGAATTATTGAAAAATTGCGAAATTTATAAAGAAATTGCGCTGTCGCAGTTAACGAAGGAGGAGCTCAATGTTTAACGGTGGTCCCGGCGGCCGTCGCGGCGCTCCGGAAAAAGTCAAAAACTTCAGCAAGGCAATTCGGCGTATGCTGGCTGAAATTAAACCTTTCTATGCATTAATAGCATTAGCTATAGTGATGTCAATTCTTGGCTCTATTCTTAGCGTGATTGCTCCAGACAAGCTTGCGGAAATAACCGATGAAATCTCTGCTGGATTAGTGCTTAATCGCGAAAAAATCTCTTCCGTTGCGAATGAATTAATAACTGACCCGACCAGCAGTAGTGAAATTGATGGCATCACGGTCAGCCCAGAAGACAAAACTGTATTTTTGATAAAGATGCAGGAAATTCAATCTGAGCTAGACGGCGTAACGGAGTTTTCTCGGGAAGATGCAAAGAAGATCTATAAAAAGGTCGACGAATTACCGGAGTCAATTCGAGGTCTAATTGAGCCAAAAATGAATTTTGAGGCAATAAGAAATGCTGCCACTTTTATGGTTTTCCTTTATCTCTCGTCCGCAATCTTGGAGTTTCTCGAGGGCTTCGTAATGGCGCGCGTAACGGCCGGCTTCGCTCGAAATTTGCGCAATCAAATATCACATAAGATTAATCGATTACCATTGAAGTATTTTGACCGTAATCAAATCGGCGACACGCTTTCGCGCGTAACGAACGACGTAGATTCGGTATCGAGCAGTCTCGATAATTCATTTGGCGCGATTATTGGCGAAGGGTCATTAATGCTTGGCTCGTTAGTAATGATGTTCATTACGAATTGGATTATGGCCCTTGTAGCGGTGCTGACAAGTTTATTTGGTTTTATATTTGTGGCTCTTATCTTGAAACACTCGCAAAAGTACTTTACGATGCGCCAGGTTGAACTAGGCAATATTAATGCACATATCGAAGAGGTTTATTCTGGCATAGCAGTCGTTAAAGCTTATGACGGCAAAGAAGTTTCGGATAAGAAATTCGATAAACTAAATAAAAAGATCCGCTTTGCGAATCAACGTGGTCAGTTTATGTCCGGCATGATGCATCCAATTATGGCCTTTACGGGCAATCTCGGTTATGTGGCGGTCTGTGTTACTGGCGCGCTCTTAACGATGAACGGCGTTATTAGCTTTGGTATTATTGTAGCCTTTATGACCTATGTTCGACTTTTCTCTTCGCCACTCTCGCGTATTGCACAAGCAGTGGGCGGCCTACAGCCAGCAGCAGCAGCTAGCGAACGCGTCTTTGAGTTTATTGACGAAGAAGAGATGCCAAATGAACATGACATCACGAATCGCGTTGATAAAGAAAGCATAAGGGGCGACATTGTTTTTGATCATGTAAGGTTTGGTTACGACGACGGCAAAACTATTATTAAAGACTTCTCTGCCGACGTAAAAGCTGGCCAAAAAATAGCCATCGTTGGGCCAACTGGTGCCGGTAAAACTACGATGGTAAACCTTCTGATGAAGTTCTACGATATCAAAGACGGCGATATTCGCATTGATGGCATTTCGACGAAGAATATGGTCCGGTCCGATGTACACTCCCTATTCACGATGGTATTACAGGATACCTGGATGTTCAGCGGTACCGTGCGCGAAAATATCGCATATAACCACAGCAACGTTAGCGATAGTCAAATAATGAAGATTTGCGATACGGTCGGCCTCAGTCACTTTATTAAAACTCTACCAAAGGGTCTCAAGACAGATATTACCGATAGTGAGTCGGTGTCGGCTGGCCAAAAGCAGCTTATTACGATTGCGCGCGGCATGGTCGAAGATGCGCCATTCTTAATCTTGGACGAAGCCACCTCGAACGTCGATACGCGCACCGAGGAGCTAGTTCAGCGGGCGATGGATAAACTCATGGAAGGACGCACCTCGTTTATTATTGCGCATCGTCTCTCAACAATTAAAAACGCCGATTTGATTCTCGTGATGAACGAGGGGAACATTATTGAGACAGGCAATCACGAACAGCTGATGAAAAAAGGCGGATTCTACGCCGACCTCTACAATTCGCAGTTTGCTCTGTAATTTGTTATAATGTAAGAAATCAACATTCGTGGAGGAGTGTTTGGAATGAGTAAACAGCAACAGCAGAGTGCGCGCGGTCGCTCAAATAAGGTAATGATTTTTACATGCGCACTTGTTTTAGTAGCGGCCTTAATTATTGGACTTCTAATTAATAATGCTACGGCAGGATCGCGTTTTGAAAACGAAATCGTCGCAATGAACGATGCATTTTCGAGTGGCAATAATCAAAAAATCGACGAGGTTCTAAAACGAACCGTCAGTTCTGGTAACTATGCAAGGGTCGAAACAAGCTTAAAAAGCTACGTGGGCGACCTAGTAACCAATATTAACGACATTAAGGCTGTGACGGACAACGAGGCCGTCTATGACTCACTTGAGGGATCTTATTTAGCAAAGAACGCTGGAAAGCTCGACGAAACCATCGTGGAGCTAACTGAGGCTTCCAAAAAGGTCGACGAGCTAACCAAAAATGCCGACAAGCTCTACAACGAGGAAGATGTAAAAGCTTATATTAAAGATCAACAGCTAGGCGAGAATTACAGTCAATTATTTATTGAGAATGCGAAGTTATTCTATGGTGATGACGAATTGCGCGACAACTACAAAAATACACTCAAACTACTGCGCAGCTCTATTGCAGTAGAAATCGAGGCGATTGAATATCTAAAGAATCACCGTTCGGATTGGGAAATAAAAGATAACCAGCTAAAGTTCAAGAACGACGCAATTTCTAAAGAATATACAAAAATTCTCGAAAAAGTCGCGAAGATGTAGCGGCGCCAATTCTTTCGCTATAAATACCACCTTTTTACGGAGGTGGTATTAATTATATTTGACTTTTACAATTTTTATTTTTAGCTAGAACATTTTTTCACAAACATTCAAATACCTCTGTTAATTTTAGTATTTTTTCAGCCCATTTCGCTTGCGCTTCCAAGCATAAGTGCTATACTAGATATAGATGAAAATTTTGATGCTAGGATGGGAGCTTCCCCCACACAACAGTGGTGGTCTAGGAGTAGCTTGTCTACACCTATCGAAGTCTTTGGCCAAACTTGGCGCAGACATTGATTTTGTAGTTCCATACGAAGCCGAGCATCATATTGATTACATGAATGTTCTCTCTGCTGGGCATGTCGATCCAGAACAGATTTATAAGGGCTCAGCTTACGAATCTGCAGATGTTGAGGAAAAGCGCTTCAAGCAAGGCGCCGCTAAAGAGATGTTCTCGATGCGTGATATTCAGAAGAACTACTGTAATTTCGTCGAAAAATATCTAATGGAGTTTAAACCAGATCTGGTACATGCGCACGATTGGTTAACCTACGAAGCCGGAATCCTAGCAAAGAAAAACTTCGGTATTCCTCTTGTCGCCCATGTCCACGCTACAGAGTTTGACCGTGGCGGTCCAGATGGCGGTAACCCATTAATTCATCAAATCGAATACGAAGGTCTTGTCTGGGCGGATAAAATCATTGCTGTCAGCCAAGCAACCAAGAATATCATTGTGGAAAAATACGGCATTCCGCCTGAGAAAATTGACGTCGCCTACAATGGCTTCGAGGCGCCGAACGATGATGATTATAGCTACGACGGTTCGAGCTATCAGTACCTCGAAGGCCTGAAGAAGAAAGGCTATACTGTAGTCTCTACTGTTGGTCGCTTTACCTTACAGAAAGGCCTATTCCACCTTATGCGCGCAGCAGCACGAGCAATCCAATTACATCCAAAGATGGTCTTCCTCTTTGCGGGTGATGGCGAACAAAAAGATCAATTAATGCGCATGTCGGCCGATCTTGGTATTTCCGAAAATGTCATCTTTACTGGTTTCATTCGCGGCAAACAGCTACGTGATATTTATAGTATTTCCGACATCTTCGTGATGAGTTCCGTATCTGAGCCATTCGGCCTCACCGCACTTGAGGCTGCACATCATGGTAACGCCTTAGTTATCACTAAGCAATCTGGTGTAGGCGAAGTGTTACAATCAATTGTTCGTTATGACTTCTGGGACGAAGATAAGCTGGCCGGCGCCCTAGTGAATATCGCAGAAAGTCCAGCTTTGACACATACATTGCAGGATGGTATTCGTCACGAATACACACGCATCTCTTGGGATGACGTTGCGGCGAAGTGTATCCAGGTGTATGATGAAGTAAGCAAACATAAAAGAAATCGTTTCTAAAAAGAAAACGGAGGTGATTACAGAATGAAGTCGATTGTACTATATTTGCACATGCACCAGCCATATCGCGTGAAGCATTATAGTATTTTTTCGGTGGATCATGATCACGATTACTGGACTGATAAAGACTGGTATACTGGCGCAAATAACGAGAGAGTCTTCAAGAAAGTCGCCGAGAAGTCTTATCGGCCAATGCTGGAACAT
Organism: Candidatus Saccharimonadota bacterium; assembly: GCA_017964115.1. GTDB lineage: Bacteria > Patescibacteriota > Saccharimonadia > Saccharimonadales > Saccharimonadaceae > UBA2834. Next base: position 7,369 of record JAGCSL010000073.1, on the reverse strand, counting down.
CTCGAAGCCCTAATTAACACGACTAGCAATTTCAAGTTTTCCCTTTCGATGACGGGCACTTTTTTGGAGCAAGCTGAAGAATGGGCTCCAGATATTATTGAAAGTATTCGTAAGCTCGTGGCGACTGGTCGCGTAGAAATTGTGGCAGAAACATATAATCATTCCCTATCATTCTTCGTTGACCGCGAAGAGTTTGAGGCTGAAGTTCGCCTGCATCAAGACAAGATTCGCGAATTATTTGGCGTACAAACGCAGGTATTCCGTAACACAGAGTTAGCCTACAATAACGATCTAGCGCAGTGGGCCGAAGGCTTCGGTTTTAAGGGTATCATTGCTGAAGGTTGGGATAAGATCCTCGAGACGCGCACGCCGAATAAGGTCTATCGTCCAGATGGTTGCCATAGTATCAAACTTCTGACAAAAAACTATCGCCTGAGCGACGACATTGCTTTCCGCTTCTCGAACAAGAACTGGAACGAATGGCCGCTTACAGTAGATAAATACCTGCGCTGGCTCGATACAGACGCAAATCATGGACCAATTATTAACTTATTCATGGATTTCGAAACTTTCGGCGAAAATATCTGGAAAGATACTGGCATCTTTGAGTTCTTCGATGACTTAATTCATCGTTGGGGCGACCGCGAAGATTGTGGTTTTATGACCGTTTCTGAAGCTTGCAATAGCTTTGAGCCTGAAGATTCGGTCTCGATGCCATGGACCGTAACTTGGGCTGACACTGAACGTGATTTGAGTGCATGGTTGGGCAACTCAATGCAACACGAGGCCCTCAAGGCAATTTATGATTTGAAGGCTGATGTTCTAGCTAGCAACGACGAAGAGTTAATTGCCGATTGGCGTCGCCTACTAACATCCGATCATCTTTACTACATGAGCACAAAGCATTTGAATGACGGTGGCGTGCATCAGTATTTTTCGCCATACGATTCCCCGTTCGATGCATTTCTATATTTCATGAATGCTATCCGCGACGTGCGCGGGCGCGCTAATTCATATAAGCCAAAAACCGAAGAAGAGATAGAAGAGGAAGAAGAAGAATAAAAAATATCTCCCGAAAGGGAGATATTTTGTGCTATCTATTTTTTAATCTTATTGTGATTCCAATAGATTATTGCTGCTGCTAAGCTAGAAAGTGAGAAGAAGGCTCCGATTAATAGCATAGTATGAACTGATGCATAAATGCTCATATCTCCCACAAAGTTAACCTGATCGTCGAGATATAGCGCAAGTTGGTTTGGATCAGTAACCTTTTCTTCGGTGCCTGGACCACAAATACGTTCATTGTCGGTAATTATTCCGTCAGAATCGTCGACTATATCATAGCAGAGACCAGGCTTATTACTAATATAATGTGCTTCTTTTAGTTTGTTATTATATTGATCCAACTGAAAGGCATGGCAAATTGCTATAGCAGCAAATGCTACGGATAGCGTAACTAATATTGTTGTATTGATAACGACACGAATGGGTGTCCTAGTTTTTTTAGTACTCATGCCCTAAGTATAGCATAAGCATTATATTAGTTTGGCGAGACACTCCGTCGTAAAGACGATATCTTCCGCCGTAGAACCGCGGGAAAGGTCAGAAACTGGCTTATTAAAGCCGAGCAAGATTGGACCAGCGAGTTTAGCGCCAGCGAATTGTTCGAGCGATTTATATAGAATATTACCGGAATTAATATCTGGCGTAATTAGAACATTGGCACGGCCGGCTACTTCGGAATCATGTGGAGATTTCTTTTTGCCGATGCGTTCGTTGACGGCGGCGTCGAGTTGCATTTCGCCGTCGACTAAGATATCTGGATTACGTTCGCGCACAATTTTGATGGCTTCGGCAATCTTGTCCATCGATGGATCTTTACCGCCGGAACCAAAGGTAGAGAATGACAGCATGGCTATACGTGGCATATCGTCGAGCAGTTTCAAGGCGGCCGCATGAACTAGAATAACAATGTCAGCCAGTTGTTCGGCGGTAGGATTTTTGCAAGTTGCGCCGTCGGAAATAATATAACGTCGGCTATCTGGAAAATCGGCCACAAATAGGCTTGAAAATGTCTTCTTTTCGGACGGATCAGTTTGCCCCGCTACTCCAACTTGGTCGCGGCAAGCCAGTATTACATCGCGCGAGGAAAAATCGACGCCAGCTACCATCGCATCAGCAAGGCCATTGGCAACTTTCTGGCCAGCCGTAACCATGTCGCTTTCTTCAAGGATTGGCTCACAGATGCCCCGCTCTTTCAGTTCAGCGGCAGCAGTTTTAATATAATCATTATTAGCTTCTGGAAAAAGAATTTTATACATGCTTCTATTGTAGCATTTTTAGAGATTCTACGAGCTCGGCCGGACTGTAGAATCGCGATATTTTCGTATCGCAATTAACTAACACGGTACGATACTTTTCGAAAATATTTGCTAAATCGGTTTGTCTAGACTTAATGGTCTTTTCGGAGCAAGTCCCCACACAAACGGAAGTTTTATCGATTAGCTTAATTAAGTCATTACTATAATTAGTAAGTTCCGTAATTGCATCTGCGAAACGTGCGTCATTCAATTCTTCCAGGCTATTGCGAAAATCTTCAAGGTTTTCTTTGATATCAATCATACTTTTGGTACTGACTTTGCTCGAATCAACATCCTGCATTTCCTTTTGTAACATTAGAATTGCCGTATGTAACTTAATGAGATGCGCATCTTTTTCTTCGGCGGACAATACCGAATCGTAGTCATTTAATTGCTGTAGCAATTCTGAATAATCACCGACTATGTAAGAATTAGCATTAAACTGGCCGAGCGTCGTTTGATATTGCTGATGGGCATCTTTTAATAATTTCTGATCGCCAGATATTAAGCTAGCATTAATCATACTTAATTCAATTGTCGCTTCGTTTGCTAAATCTTTAGCCAGATCACGATCATGGATGCGTTTAGCAAAGGTGATACTGAAGAACTCTATTATCACAAATATAATCGCGCATAACACTAATAATACCTTGATGAGCGTACGTTTAGGCGCCTGATGGTCAACGCGCGCTTCGCGGTTAGCTTTACGAATTTGACGACGCGTGCGACCGTATTCAATCATTCCCTGCTTCATCGACGAGCACTCCTAATAGTACTATAGATTAAGTTTGCGTAAGTAATGCGACCTTCTGGGTTCAAGTGAATATGGTCGGCGTACATGAGAGACCAGTTATTATGTGCAATTTCCCACCAGTCAGCAATATAAACATTGTCATGCTTATCCGCATAGCTTTTGAGGGCGGCGTTCTGTTTTTCGCGCGGCTGCTGCGGACCAGCATAGGCGGTGACTAAAATGAAGGTTTTATCTTTGCCGGCGCTATTTACAATACTTTGCAATAATGAGTCGGTAATATGATATTCATTGGTCGCCAGGCTAATCACGATTGTGTTCGGCAGTTTTCCTTTTGCAGAATAACCAGCAATAATTCCAGTAGCAGTAATAATGGAGCGCGATTCCTTAGCATCTACATAGGTGTTCGGGATAGTTGACTCCAACGCTTGCTTTGCGCCGAGCGTAACAGAGTCACCAAGCACTAATACGTTGGCGGAATTTGCATTTTTTGCACCCTTACCGTTGATTACGGCTGGCTGATTAGAAGGCTTTGCAGCTATCTTGAACTGCGCCATTAGGACTTCCTCAATAGTTTTATTGAAATCTTCAATACCTAAATATCTCATCGACTCATATTCTTCTTCGGTGCTTTCCTGCGCCGCCATTTCTTGGAGCTGCTCAGTAATGCCAGATTTTTCTGGCATACGCGCAAAGCTAAAGCTGGCCGGAATTAGCAGCGCAATCAAGACTACCGCATAAGCTATGCGTCGTTTTTTGTAATATTTAAGCATCTTTAGTCGACGGTTGACGTTCAACGTCTGGTTGCAAATGATCGTCATGGCAATGCTAAGCAGGATATTCAATGTTGCATAAATCCAAATCGGCGTGTTTGGTGGCAATATATTTGGTAACAAAATATATAGAGGCCAATGAAATAGATAGACGCCAAAAGAAAGCTCGCCCAGTTTTTCGCAAACGCGAACTATATTTGCTGTCTTGTGGCGCGTATGAATATTCGGCTGCAACTTAATGATGCAGAACAACATGATGACCGTTAGAATTCCCGTAAATGGCAAAGCAAAATAATATGTCATCACATTTGTATATTCGAGTTTAAAGGAAAGGATGGTTACAATAGCAAGACTTAGTGCTAAGCCGATTGCGGGAATAACTTTCGGGGTACGTGGAGTACGCGGTACGAGATAATTAAAAACCGCAAACGCTGCGCCCATACAAAAGGCGCCCATGTGCGAATCGATGGCAAAATATGCGCGATCTGGCAAACCCATTACGCCACCATAGACAATCATTAAAATTGTCGATATGAAAGCTAGTAATGTAAAAACAATGCCAGCCGAGCGAACAGCAGTTTTGTGTTTTTTGGATGCTGCAATAATCGCCATCAATAATAACGGAACTAATAAATAAAACTGCATTTCTAGCGCTAAGAACCAAGTGTGCTGGAATAAGTTTGGCGAAATAGTGTTCTCGTAACTACCGCCGGTCAATAGCTGCACGATATTGGTCGTAAAAGTTAGCGCCGCAATTGTATTTGCGCGCATGCCGGCCAGAATATCTGGATGAACAAACAATGCTAAAATAAGCGTCACCAATACGCAAACTAACAGGGCTGGAAAAATGCGTAGCAGACGATCTCCAACATATTTCCAATAATGAATTTTGCCGTGGCTCGATTCGCGGATTAGCTTACTAACAATCAGGAAGCCAGAAATCGTAAAGAAAATATCGACAGCAATAAAGCCGCCTGGCAAAAAGCTCCGAAATAAATGGTAGACGACGATCAAAAAAATCGCAAAAAATCTAATCGAATTGATGCCCGTCAGCCATAGCATGATTAAATTATAATAACTTTTTCATCTGATTGCGAGCGTGAGCGTTTAATATGGCAAAAGTGATTGATACCACAGTTGTAATTCTTCCAAAATATACGAATCGCTGTTCGGCTGCGCAGCGATTTCTTGAATCGCTTTAATGTAAGAGTTTTGATGTGCCTTAATGCGACCAATGCGGTATTCTTCCCATTTTTTATGCTCGGATTCGGAAAGCGTTTCGGCAAAGTTGCGCGCTTTGTAATGGAGCAATAAATCTGGCAAGCGCGGATCATGAAAATCGGGATGGAAATCAGCGAGCTCATTCATGGTGGCGCGGCGCACAGCATCACAACGCGTACGATCAGTATTATCTAGAAAGCCATCATAGAGTGCGGATTCCGGATCGATTGCTGGCGGAAATTCTTCGCGCTCTTCATTTTCGGTGCGCATCTTTTCGATAAAATCTGGATGCGCAAGCAGAGACTTTAAGTTTGCTTCGACCTGTGCTTTTGTGAGTCGGATTTTTCCCCAACCATCGCCCTGCTCTAATACACCAAGTGGAGCCACGGCTGGACAATGGTTATATTTCATTTCTTTGACGGTTGGAAAGAACGTCGGTCCTTCTTGTTTTAATAGCTCGTCAAGATTTTGACGTAAATCAAAAACTAAAACATTGCCATTTTTGGCTGGCGCAATCGGATAAACCACAGTAGTTTTTTCAAATTCAGACGAATAGCGGCCGGAACTATAGACAAAAGGCGTGGGCTTATCAAGATTCACGAGCTTCTGAACGGCTTTTTTATCACGCATTTTGAAAAGCCAATCATACAGCTGAGGTTGTTTTTCTTTAATTAAACGTGTTACCGAGATTAGTGCTTCAACGTCCGACAAAGCATCGTGTGCATGCTCATGCGAGATATTATTTTCTTTAGTAATTAGCTCGAGACGATTGGTAGCTTTACCCTCTGGCGTGACTGGCCAGTTAATACCCTCTGGACGCAGAGCACGCGTCATACGTACGACATCAAGCAAGTCCCATTTGCTACGATTATCTTTCCATTGCCACTCGTATGGGTCATAAAAATTGCGCCAAAAAGTGTGGCGCATAAATTCATCGTCGAAACGAACTGAGTTATATCCTATCGCGATGGTGCCGGGCGTAAATATCTCGTCCATGACATATTTGCAAAACTCGGCTTCCGTAAAGCCGTCCATCAAAGTCGACTGGGGCGTTATTTTCGTCACCATGATAGCATGTGGACTCGGTAGAGTATCTTCGCTAAGCTTCACTAGAATATTAATCGGTTCTCCGATTTGCTTCAGGTTCATATCGGTACGAATACCGGCAAATTGCATTGGGCGGTCTTCACGCGGATTTAAACCGGAAGTCTCGAGATCGTAAAAGAAAAATGTCTGATCAGGATTCATGCTTACATCTTAGCATAGATTTTTTAGCATGAGAAAAGGCCGGACTGTTTCAACCTCCTGGCGGAGGGAATTGTCCGACCTGATCTACTCGGTCGCTCAATGATTAACTGCCATCTTGCCAGCTATCTTTGCGGATGCCGGAAAAGCTACGACTTGAGCCATTTTCTTGAGCTGCTTCTGATTGCGACGTTCTTCGCGGGCGAGACGCCTCTCGGCGCGTTCTTCTTCGAACGCCCAGCGAGCTACGTCCGCTATTTCGTTCAGGCTGAAGCCTTGCGCGAAACGAACAGTACGTCCTTTCTTTGCACGATTATTGGCAACTTCTAACGCATACTGTTTAGCAGCGTTCGGAATGATGGTCTCGGCGATCCAATCGGCGAGCATCATGCCAAGGACAGCTGTACCGCCTGCGGCAAAGAATACTCCGTACAGATATTCGCTGTCGCGAGTGATCATAGACTCGATCATACCGTCTATATGATTATAGAGCAGCAGAACGGTCATAATCGTGCCCACGAGGATGCCGATTGTCCAGGCAAGCGACTTGCTCGGAAGAACAATAACCGTTTCCGTTTCGACTTCGGCATACATGTTGCGAATTCTGAACTTGCGCGCTAATTCACGCGCATCCTTCACGCAGCTACTACGCCTTGTTGGCGGATCGATGAGATAGTCCTTGTCTTCCACGCGGTGGCGGTCGATCAGCTTCACCTTTTTCCAGCCAATGACGTGTGCTCCGAAAAGCATTACCAGTAGCAGCACCCCTTCAAATATCAACTCTTTCAACATACTCCCCGCACTCCTTTCATATTTGATCTACATTTCTGCGGTTTCTACCGATTAGTAATTAATCAGCAGGAATCGCAGAAATGCGACATCGAAAAGAAACAGAGAGTTTCATTTTGCGATCGATTTCTAGGTGCTTGGCCGCTTTATGATCAGCCACGTCAATCATTATACCACAGATTATAAAAAAAGTCAACCACGCTTATGCTTAATTCACCAAAAAACGGGCT